>JACOUC010000047.1 GCA_016178055.1 Chlamydiota bacterium
GCAGGTGTTTCGCTCCAAGTCCAACTTTTTATTTTAATGCTAAAAATATTCACGTTTTTTGTGAATATTTTTAGGAATAACCTGGACAACCCTATGACTGATCCAGGATTCTATTTGCACCATTAGATTAATATTTAACCCAGATTTTGCAATAGACGCGAGAACTCAAGAGCAAGAGCTTGAGCCAGATTGGCCTGAAGACAAGGTCCCCGCAGGGGGAAACTTAAGGCATACATTGACAGATGTCTGTCGAGCCTTTCTGAAGGCCAAGGTGGCCAAGATCTTGCGTCGAATTCCGCGGCCTATTGCAAATTCTGGGTTTAACCCTGTTTGGTTCTGGCTTGTCCACGTTATGCTTAAGCGGAAGAGGTAATATTCTATGAATCATCCCACCACCTGATGCAAAGCTGTCCTTCTTTTGGACAGCTTGAACATTGAATGAAGACCGATGTCCCCTCTCGGATGGTGCATCAGATGGTGGGTACATAAGCTTCAAAATATCGCGATTTTTTGAAGCAGTCAAGCAAAAATTATTTTCTTTTAAACATCTTCGCTAAATCATCTGCCGTCAACTGAATGAGGGTGGGTCGACCATGGGGACAGGTATAGGGGAGTTCCAGAGACAGGAGATCTTCGATCAAACGCTCAATTTCCTGAGAACTCATTGAATCATGAGCCTTGACCGCACTCTTACAGGCCCTCAAGATGATTCGCTCTTCCAATCGATGCTCACCGTAAGCAGGGGTTTTTCGAAAAGTTTTTAAATCATCAAGAAGATCTAAAATGAGCCCTTTTAATTCATGGGTTTGACAATAGGCCGGAACTTGATTCACCAAAATAGAATTTTCTCCAAACTCTTCCAAACCAAATCCCAACTCCCTCAAAGTCTCTTGATATTCCAACATCACAGAGTGATCCTCTTTTGAAAGTTCAAAAGTTGCTGGAATCAAGAGCGGCTGAACCTCAAGCTTATGATTCTTCCAATCCTTTAAATATCGCTCATAGAGAACCCGTTCATGAGCCGCATGTTGATCCACAAGAGAAAATCGGTCTGGCCACTGAATCACCCAATAAAGGGAGTCCAGACATCCTAAAACCCTAAAGGCATGAGAGCGTTCAAGATCATCGGGAAAGGTCTGAATCTGAAAAGTTGAGGCATGGACTCCCTCTTTCTGAGGGTCCAAGCTAGAAGAAAAAATCTTCTCATGATTTTGAAAAATGGGTTTGCTTCCATAGGAAGGCCTTGAAGAAACACTTGGGCGCTGAAGAAAATCTGAAACGGCATCCCTTACCTTTTCAGGCCACACAGTAGAATTGGGTGAGCCAGAAGCAAAGCCCTCAGATAAAGCCCGGCGCACAGCTTCTCTCAAAGAATCCTGAACCCAACTAGATCGATGAAATCTGATTTCCCGCTTGGCTGGATGAATATTAATATCTACTGCTCCTGGATCTAATTCTAAAAAAATGAACCCGACAGGATGACGTCCCTCGGGAACCAAAGAATGAAAAGCCGCTTCTAAGCCATAACCCAAAGCGAGTGCCTTCACCGGTCGCCGATTTACAAAGAAAAATTGATGGGATCTATTGGCCCGTGACATTTTTGGATGGGCTAAAAATCCTCGGATCTGAATCGATGGATCCTCAAAAGCTACTTTAATCCAATCCTCTCCTAACCCCTCATAAAGCTCTTTAATTCTTGAAAGCAAATCATGGGTATGATTTAAATCCATCAGAATTTTTCCGTCAGCCTCCAATCGAAAGCCGATCTCTGGGCGAGCCAGTGCATGATGCGCTACAGTCTCAAAAATATGATTCACTTCAGTCGAAGCACTTTTCAAAAACTTTAATCGAGCCGGTGTATTCCAGAAAAGGTCTCTCACTTCGACTGTTGTCCCCACCGAAGCTCCTGCCTCTTCCAAATGAAGAATTTGTCCGCCTTCTGAACGCAGTCGATGGCCCATACCCGCATCTCGTGTTGAACTGACGATATCCAGTTTTGAAACGGCAGCAATGCTGTAAAGGGCTTCACCTCGAAATCCTAAACTTGTAATCGCCTCGATATCTTCCACCGTCCCAATTTTACTGGTCGTATGACGGTGAATGGCAATTTTTAAATCCTCTTGATCCATTCCGCAACCATCATCAGTAATCCGTATCAACAACCTCCCTGCCCCCTTAATTTGAAGATCAATCCGCTTGGCTCCCGCATCCAGTGCATTTTCCAAAAGCTCTTTCACAACGGAGAAAGGTCGCTCAACCACCTCACCAGCAGCAATTCTTTTGGCCACCTCTTCTGGCAAACGATGAATTTTCATATCTCACACTTTCAAAAATTTTTCCTTTAATTCTTTCAATTTAAGCAAAGCATCCACGGGTGTTAATCGATCCAAATCTAAAATTTTCAGTGCCTCTACTAAACCTGACCGCGGGTCAAAAAGAGTGAGTTGACGCGGGGCGTCTTCCAATCCTTTCTCCAAAAAGGGCCCTTTAGGTAATTCTTCCAAACGAATGGTCCCCTCCTCTAAACAGGATAAAATATCCTTGGCCCGTTCAATCACCGCTTTAGGAAGCCCTGCTAACCTCGCCACATGAATCCCATAACTTTTATCCGCCCCCCCACGAACAATCTTTCGAACAAAAATAATTTTGTCGTTCCATTCCCGAACCATCACATTATAATTTTTGACTCCCGGAAGGGTCATCTCCAAATCCGTCAACTCGTGATAGTGTGTGGCAAATAAGGTTCTCGCCTTTACATCCGGATCTTGATGAAGATATTCCGCCACCGACCATGCAATGGAAATTCCATCAAACGTGCTCGTCCCTCGCCCAATCTCATCCAAAATAACGAGGCTCTTAGGCGTTGCATGATGCAGAATATTAGCGGTCTCATTCATCTCAACCATAAAAGTACTTTGCCCTCTGGCCAATTCATCATTCGCCCCAATCCTTGTAAAAATCTGATCGACAAGACCGATTGATGCCTTTTGAGCAGGGACAAAACTCCCCATTTGGGCCATGAGAACAATCAAAGCCACCTGACGTAAATAAGTGGATTTACCCGCCATATTAGGCCCTGTAATCATCAAAATTTGGTTTTCATGCCCGTCTAACAAAGTGTCATTGGCGACAAAACCTTCTCCCACAGAAATCTGTTCTATCACGGGATGGCGTCCCTCCTCAATTTCAATGACATCTGAATCATTCACTTGAGGCCAGACATAATCATTCTTGAGCGCCACCAAAGCAAGAGAAGTGAGGGTATCTAAAGTTGCAACCGCTTGAGCCATTTTTTGAATAGAAGCGGTATAGCTTTTCACCTCATCCCGAATTTTAATAAAAATTTCATACTCTAATGCTTCGCTCTTACCTTGAGCTCCTAAAATTTTCTCCTCATAATGCTTTAACTCTTCTGTAATAAACCGCTCTGCATTCGCCAAGGTCTGTTTACGAATATAATCCAAGGGAACTTGAGGAAGATTGGGAGAACTCACCTCAATATAATAACCGAATACACGATTGTACCCAACTTTAAGCGATTTAATCCCTGTTCGCTCGATTTCCTTTTTCTGGAGTTGAGTGACCCAATCCTTTCCGCTTCTGGCAATATCCCGCAACTCATCAAGAGCCAAATCATAGCCATGACGAATCATTCCTCCTTCTCTTAACCCTAACGGGGCATGATCTTCAATCGCCTTTTCAATCAATTCTTTTAAAGGACTTAAATCCACCAAATCCTCTCGAAGAGACGACAGAATCTCGCAGTGAAAAAGATTCAACTGGGCTTTTAAAGTGGGCATGATCTCTAAAGAAATTCGAAGACTTACCAAATCTCTTGCATTGGCAAAGTCACAGTGAATCCGACTCAAAAGTCGTTCCAAATCCCTGATATCCCCCAAAATTTCACGTAATTTTCCAAGTTCTACTCCCCATTCAAATAATTCTCCCACCCCTTCTTGTCTGCGATAAATCTCATGAAGATCAAGCAAAGGATGTGTGATCCAATGTTGAAGTAAACGGCTTCCCATGGCTGTACGTGTTTGATCCAAAACCCATAACAGAGTTCCTTTATTGCCTTCCATGGGATGAAGTGAATCCAAAAGTTCCATGTTTCGAAGTGTAATTTTGTCAAGTCTCAACGCATCGGTTCTCTGATAGGAAAGAAGTTGAGTAATATGAGTGGCTGAATTTCCAAGCGTTTCCTTCACATAATTCAAAATAAGACCTGAGGCCATCACACCCCAGGTCAAATCCCGACAGCCAAAACCATCCAGGGACTGGATATGAAAGTGCTCTTTTAAAAGATTTTGGCAAGTTTCAAAATCATATTTCCAATCCTCAATCGCAGTCACCATCACCCGAGGGAGTTCACGAGATAAAAATAGAGATAAATCTTGTTCAAAACTCTTGGGGATCAAACATTCGCTTAAAGACTGACGAGCCAGCTCCCGCATTAATTCTTCCTTTGAAGTAAGCTCTGTAACTTTAAACTCTCCTGTCGTCACATCCATTAAACTCAAACCAAATTGATCTCCCTTGCCCGTAATGGAAGCCAGAAAATTGTTTCTCTTATCCGCCACGACCCCTGTTTCTAAAACCGTTCCTGGCGTAATGGTGCGAATCACTTCTCGTTTGACGATCCCACGGGCCTGGGCGGGATCTTCCATTTGTTCACAGATAGAAACTTTTAAACCTGCCGATAAAAGCTTTGCAATATAGGATTCTGCAGCATGAAAGGGAATGCCGCACATGGGAGCTTTTTTCCCTTTTCCTGCTTCACGGGAGGTAAGAGCGATATTTAAAATTTGAGAAGCCTTCTGGGCATCCTCAAAAAACATTTCATAAAAATCTCCTAATCTGAAAAAGAGAACCCCATCAGGATGAGACTCTTTAACCTGTCGATACTGCTGCATCATCGGGGTAAGTGTTCCGTCCATATTCATTACCTGTTGCTCGTTACCTGTTACCGGTTGGCCCCGGTTTTCTGTTTTTGTTTCAGCCTCGAGCTTCCAGCTTCGAGCCTCTAGCTATTTTTTTATCTTTCCGTACAACGCGTAAGCGGTCACTTTTTCAATACAAATCGGAAGAACGGATCCAATAGAGGAAGGTTTTCCATCAAAGAAAACCATCCGATTATCACGGGAGCGCCCAAAAAAAAGGGCCTTATTCTTTTTATCAGGGGCTTCCACCAAAACGTCGATCGTCTTTCCCAAAAAACTCTGGTTTTTCTGATATGAAATTTCATCCTGGAGTTTAAGAAGCGTTTGATGTCGATCTTCTTTCACCTCTTCGGGAACTTGATCGGGCATCTCGACGGCTGGGGTCTGAGATCGTCTTGAATATTTAAAAATAAACGCCCCATCAAAAGCAATTTCCTTAAAAGCTCGACACGTTTCCATAAAATCTTCATCGGTCTCACCCGGAAAACCGACAATGGCATCGGTTGAGATCGATACGCCGGGAATGCGTTCTCTTGCCTTCAAAACCTTTTCAAAATAACCTTCCCGCGTATATCCCCTTTTCATCAATCCAAGAATGCGATTAGAACCCGCCTGAAGAGGAAAATGAAGCGCTTCACAAACCTTATCTAACCTTCCCATGGCATGTATCAATTCATCACGAATATCTACAGGATGTGACGTTGTAAAACGAATACGCTCTAGCCCTTCAACCTCATTCAAAATCTCTAAAAGTTTAGGAAAATGAATTCCCCTTCCCAAATCTCGTCCGTAAGAATTAATATTCTGACCTAAAAGAGTGACTTCTTTAAATCCATCATTCACCAACTGCTCGACCTCTTTCAAAATATCTTCCGGAGATCGGCTAACCTCCTTTCCCCTCACACGAGGGACAATGCAAAAGGTACAGGAGTGATTACATCCCCTCATCACCGAAAGCCAAGCCGTTACCCCCTTCTTACGATTTTTGGGAATCTCAGAGGTCATCACCCAACGAGGATTCTCAACCTGCATTTGTCTTCTCTTCCCCTGAAAGACCTCATCAATCATTTTAGGAAGATGAATAATATCATTGGGACCACAAACCAGATCTAGGGCAGGAATTTTTTTGAATAATTCATCCTTCATATTTTGGGCCATACAACCGCAAATGCCTAAAACAAGATCTTCTTTTTTCCTCTTCAGCTTCGATAAAATTCCTGCCTTCCCAATCACTTTTTGCTCTGCCAAATCACGCACACTGCACGCATTCAGAAGAATAATATCCGCTTCATCTTCGGCTGCAGGCACCAACTGATGTTCAAGAAGCAGGCCTTCAATCGCTTCAGAATCATAAACATTCATCTGACAGCCATAGGTTTTAACATAAAATGTTTTTGGATTCATCATGATGAAAATCCTTATGCCGCTTTTAAACCCTGCAATGTTCTAACCCGAAAACCAATAATCGTAAGACCCACCACCTCTTTTTTTTTCTCATCGTAGCGGACGATAACACCCTCTCCAATATCAACTCCTACAGCTGGACGCGGCCTTCCAATAGAAATATAAAGAACATCTGCTTCCTCATCGTAATCCCAATTTAAATTTGACTTTCCCTCAAGAATTTTTAATGCTTCCATAGAATTTTTCTCCTTTTTGAAGGTGAATTTGACAAATAGGCCGTTAAAATAAAACCATCCTCGCGAGTCAATTCTTTATAAGCAACAACAAGATATTTTTTAGTGAAGGGTTCCAAGGGTTCCATTGAGTAATATTTTAAAGCCAAAATTTCGCCAAAGTCTCCTTGTTGAATTAAATTAGGATTCACTATTGTTTCTTCGATCTCTTTCTTGTTTGGATCATAGCCTTCTAAAAACTCCTCTACCCTGTCCAGATAGTCCTTTGACCGCTCCCTCTCAATCTCTCTAACATCTTGTAATGCAATGAGTTTCTTCAATTCTTCTTCCTCCTGTCTTAGGCCTTCGTTTTTCTGCTTATATAGTTCTTCACTCAGCAAATTTTCCAAATAGGCGTCAGTTAATTTTGATTGTTTTTTAAGATTATTTTCAAGCCTATTTTTGACCTTCAAGAGGTCAGTTTTTGCGTTTTCTGCAAAGACGGGAAAATTTGCGGCGGTCACGTTCATCCATCGGCTCGTTTTTAGCTTGTCATTTTTAAGAAGTGTCTCTAATATCGCTGCTACTTCTGACTCTATTTCTTGCCCCTTCACACTCTTGTTTTTACACTTGATAAAGCTTCTGTAAGGCCCGACGCAACGATACCATCTCTTTTTAACGCCGGTACGGTGATTAGAAATAGACGAAATGCCTAAATATTTATGATTACATTTTGCACAATAAAGCAGGCCTGAAAACGGATAGTCGTTTACCTTCTTCCTTCGCTCAACCCTTCGTGCTTTGAGCTTCTCTTGCACAAGCTCAAAATCTTCTTCTGGAATAATAGGCTGATGTCTACCTTGCGAGATTATAACTTTTTCAGGTGGGTTCTTTATGTAGCGATAGCCTTTCTTCGTCTTCTGCGTTTTGTCGTAATAATGGGCGTTCCAAACAAGCTTACCTGTATAAATTTTATTTTTTAGGATATCGCCAATTAGCTTAGTACTAAATATATTGCCCTTTCTATTTCTGTATCCTTTACGAGTAAGATACTCGGTAATACTACGAATGCTCTTATCGCAAAGAAACATGGTATAAATGAGTTTAACGACTTTCGTTTCTTCCTCATCTATCTCTAAAAGTTTTTTCTCTTTGTTATACGTATAACCCATAAGGAGCATATCGAGCGCCCTGCCAATTGCCTCGCTGAACACCTTTAACCATACCGGGAAATACTCTCTCAGCAATTCTATTCCTCTCAAACTCTGCAAAACTCCCCAACTGCTGAAATATAAGCTTTCCCGCTGATGTTGTAGTATCAAACGGTTCTGTTGCTGACTTAAAACCAACGCCGGAAGACAATAGTTCATCTACTAAGTTAAGTAAATCTTTTAAGTTCCTGCTAAATCTATCAATCTTGTATACCAAAACTAAGTCAAACTTTTTCCCTTTTGCGTCTTTAAGAAGCTCTTTCAGGGCAGGGCGCTCGGTAGAATAACCGCTTATGCCGTCGTCTTGATAAACCCTGAATATCTCAAGACCTACGCGTTTAGCGAAAGCTTCAAGATATTCCCTCTGGACCTCAAGAGAATAACCCTCTTTGGCTTGATCTTCTGTGCTAACACGAATGTAAATTGCTACCATCATCTACTCCTCAAATAGCTTATCCAATAATTCGTCGATCTTATTAAAATCAATCTGCGGTTCTGCTTTATAACGTTCTTTATACCATTCGGCTATTTCTTTTAAGAAGTCAGTCTTTGATTTTAAAATATTTACATCTTTTATATTTTTAAAATGCCCCATGAATAATAAAACGGCATAAAAACTATTTTCTATCAAATCGGTAAAGCAACTTTTTAAATATTTATCATCAAAGAAAGGCCCTATTTCACCAAGACCCTTAGAAGCAACAAGTTTGTTTCCAGTATAGCTTACGTGTGCAGCATACTCACAAAACATTTTATATTTCTTTTCTCGTTTCTTATTTATAAGCCCATCTCGCTTATCCAAAATGTCTCGAATTTTCCCGGGGCTATAATTTTTGATTCGTTCTTCATTACCACTATTTTTCCATTCTGCAATTTTATCTTGAATATAAAGGAAATAGTCTAAAAGAAAATACATTTCAATTATGTCTCTCTGTATAGCAAAAGAAATTTGATAATATCCGGATAACATCAAGCGTAAAGAAACAGAAAGAGCATTAAAAAGACGAATGCCCACATATTGAATAGTTAGCTCATCATCGTTTATATTTCTATGGTCTTTTACTAATGAGTAGACTGTATCCATTGCCAGCTCATAGGCTGTAAGACGCCTGTCCAAAATGGCATCGCTTTTTAATAAAATGATAGAATCACTTTTAATCTTTTCTTCTCCCTTAGATAAATTCTTTAACTTATCTGGCAATTCAGGAATAATTATTTGGGGTATTGGATTTTGCATAATTTTTTCTTTCCAGTAAATAAATTTCTAAATCTGCTTTTTAAAAACATAAAAATCGCCCACAAAAAGATTTTTTCTTTTGAATTTTTTGCCCCCAAAGTCTTTATCCGGACCTTCGGCTGGCCTTTTGTTTCGGCTTTACAATGTTCTTTTTTCGTTCTTTAAAATTCAATGAACTAATGCACCGCCCGCTTGGGCGGGCTGCGTTTGTGGTGTTTGCACCCGTTTCGCCTCACTGTCGTTCGGCTTCACTCCACGCTCGCTGGGTCGCTCGCTAAAGCGGTAATGCAAGGGTTCGATTCGGCTTTTCGTGTTTAGCGAATTTTGGGTGGGGGCAAAATTCGCTAAACACTTTGCGTCCTCTTCCTCGCAAAAATCCTAAATAAAAAAGCATGCCCTGAGTGAAGTCGAAGGGTCCTTTTTATATTGCGGCGGCCAAAAAATTTTTAAAAGGTATTTGATTTAAAAATCCTCTTCATCCGTTAGTAACAACTACTCATTCTCCGAGGAATCACCAAAATACTTGGCTATTTCGATAACATATCATTTATTGCCTCTTAAGCGTGTCGCAGTAACATGTCACAGTATGTCACAGTAGAGTGTCACAGTAAAACATAGTGCTTGGTGGGGTCCGTCGGGCTTTTTGCCACGATTTTGACAATCTTTTTTTCAACCAATTCTTCCAAATCCCGTTGAGCCGTGCGCCGGATACAAGAGGCGACAGACTGATATTCATTAACGGAGAGCCTGTCTTTAATAATAAGGTGCTTAACAGCTTTCTCCTGACGCTTACTCAGCCCGATCTTCTTAATCTTTTGAAGCTGGCTGTCCTGCTTAATCAACTGCTCGCCTTTAGCCTGAATCTCAGTCATCTGTGAACGCAAGCCGTCAACGAAATACTCAAGCCACGTGGTCATGTTCATGTTATTCTTGCGGACGGTCTGAATGGCCTGATAATAGTTCGGCCGATCTTTATCGTAATACTCCGAAATGGTAAAGAGCCGTTTAAAATCATAGCCGGTCTTGTAGAGGATAAGCGTTGAAAGGAGCCGGGCTGTTCTGCCGTTACCGTCAATGAACGGATGAATATGTACAAGTTGAAATTGAGCGATACCGGCCACAAGGATAGGAGATGCGTCCTCTGCCTTGTTAATCCACTCTGTAAACTCCCGCATGAGATGCGGAACCTCTAAGGGCGCAGGTGGAGTATAAACTACCTCACGTGTGCGGGAATTAACGACATAGTTTTGAATCTTTCTGTAATTGCCAGGATCTGCGTTTTCACCCCGGACGCCTTTAACCAGAATCTTGTGAACCTCACGGACAATACCTTCTGAAACCGGATCATCCTTACCGAGATATCTCGAAATAAAATCCATTGCCTTCTTGTAATTCAAAAGCTCTTTTTCATCATCACGGCTGACGCCTTTAACCTTTTTGCCTTCCAAGATGCTCTTGGCCTGCTCAAGGCTTAGGGCCGTACCTTCAATGTGCGTGGAATGGTGCGACTCAAGAATAAGCGCCTTTTTCTGCATATCGGCGATCCAGTCATCCTTGAGCTTTACCGCATCCAGAAACCCCCGCACCCGCTCAATCTCTACAAGCGCCTTGTTGATCTTCGGTGTTATGGTATATTCCGAGTTAAATGCCATTTTCTATTTAGTATCCTTTTTATAATGCTTACCATCCGTGGTATACGGATAATTATACTCAAAATAGGATGACCGAATATCTCAAAAATGACTGGGGCAAATTTAGAAATGACCCGTCTAAACGTAATACTTGAATCTTAAGCAATCTCTTTACAAGACTCTGACCTTGCCCAATTCCGCTTTGCAAAATACCTGTATACAGAAAAGTAATAACTAAACCTAACCACAGTCCATTTTCTCCCATTTTGTAGAACATACTCCCTAATGGAAGAGATAAAACAAAACCAAGCGCCCCGAGAAATATCGCATCTAAAGAATCTGAAAATAATCGTATCCAAAAACCTACAACTATTTTCTTTTCATTCATTTTGACCTCCATTATTTCATCCTTAATTCCATAACCAGATTATACACCCTATCTGCTTCTTTAATATCATAGAAGGTCGGCACATCTTGGCCGTAAAAAGAACCAAAAAATCCATACCCGTATTTCCATACATTGATGCCATCATATTCGAACTGCCGAAACGTACTGTCCCAATACCATTTGCCCGATTGACTTATTAACGCTTGAAATCCTATCAATAAATTCAGCCTGAATATTTCGTCCCATTGCTTCTGTCAGCACAATAACCCTCTTATCGGTTATGGGTTGATGGCATAATAAGTTTTCTTCTTTTTAAAATTTTTCCATAAAAACCGCCCAAAGATAAAATATAAACCCATTAAAACAAAAGGTATGCCGAATAAAGCAAAAAATACAGGGGCGCCTTCACCTGAACAGATGACATGTCTGGAATTGATCGGACCGACTCAAAGACGGTGCTGAGTGGGTCTAAGATTCGGCTTCCCCGCTTGCAGCTCAATATAAAGCTGCAAGCGGGGGCGGACTCGACCGAGCAAAAATCAAATACCTTTTAGAAATTTTTTGGCCGCCGCAATATAAAAAGGACCCTTCGACTTCACTCAGGGCATGCTTTTTTATTTAGGATTTTTGCGAGGAAGAGGACGCAAAGTGTTTGGCGAATTTTGCCCCCACCCAAAATTCGCCAAACACGAAAAGCCGAATCGAACCCTTGCATTAGCGCTTTAGCGAGCGGCCCAGCGAGCGTGGAGTGAAGCGGAACGACAGTGAGGCGAACGGTACATACACCACAAACGCAGCCCGCCCAAGCGGGCGGTGCATTAGTTCATTGAATTTTAAAGAACGAAAAAAGAACATTGTAAAGCCGAAACAAAAGGCCAGCCATAGGTTTTAACATAAAATGTTTTTGGATTCATGAACACGGCCCAGAACTATTTATCTCTGTTTTATCCGCTATTTATGGCACAGTTCTTGCCCCTTGCCAAGGGCAATTTTATAAGCTTTAGGTGTAAGTAATTGAAAACTCATCTTGTAGCTCTTTTTGATCTCCATCAGGTAGAGAGAGGTCCCAGCTATGGTATAATGGATTTGGTAGAAAATACAGTGGGTAAAGGAGGCTTTTATGAGGAAAATCTTATTGGCTTTTACGTTTTTGTTCTCAACTTTGGTATTAGCATTTCCACCTCAACTACTGGCTTATCATGACGACTATTACTACGATCCCTACTACGACCCCTATGACTATTACTATTATCCTCACCACCACCATGGGGTTTATAGCACAGGCTCTTACTTTAACCCATATGCAGCCTACTCAGGAGCCCATGAGTATGGGGGAGGAGAACATGTGCCGACGGGAAGTGTCGCAAGTCCCTACGTCCACGGACTCCATCATGGTTATCACTACAGTCCAGAACAAGGGTGGCATTTAGGAACACATGAGGGACATGAATAAAAATCAAAATCCAAAAATCAAACATCAAAATGACAATGTAAAACTTAAAATGTCTCCCTCTTCACGCAACAGATGCAATTTGAGTCGATGAAGTAGGCTGACTTGCTTTTTTAAGGCGGATCATCTTCGCTTTTCTTTTTAAGCGGGCTTTTGTTTTCTTGCGTTTAATGCGCCGATTGTACTGACGTCCCATATATTTTCTCCTTAATTTACGCTAAGAAACTAGCAGATTCGAAAAATACACACAAGGTTATTCATCCCCCCACCTATTCTACCCATGGCCATGGAGCCATTTTGAAAGTCAGTGTCTCGGATAAAGAGTATTTTGAAATGTAATGGTAAAAGACGGAATAGGTGGGGGGATCAATCTCTCACTCTCTACTCTTCCCAATCTTTGCCCAATATCCACCGCCAGATCCTCCCGCCTGAAAAGTTTTTTTCTGATTGATAAGCTGAAGTGAAGAACCCATTTTTAGCTTGGGTTTCTCATCAGATTTCGTAGCTAGACTTCGACGAATTTCAGTCCCCTTTTTTCTTCAATGCGTCAAGTCCCAAATTTTGCCCCAACCGGTAGTGAATGCCCCCTTAAAAATTCTTGAGCGTTCATCCGACGAGATCCTTCCATTTGGACTTTCTCAAGCCACAAAGTCCCATCAGCAGTGGCAACAAAAAAACCCTTGGAATCTGTTCCCAGAACTTTTCCAGGCTCCTCTGCAATATGTGCTTCAACTCGCGCTTTAAAAATTCTTAATTCTAAACGTTTCCCACGCCACTCAAAATAAGTAAAAGCGACAGGCCAAGGAATTAATCCACGCACCTGATTGAAAATGATATGGGCGGGTATATTCCAATCAATTTCTCCCGCTGATTTACTCAATTTAGGAGCGAGGCTTGCTTTTCCATGATCTTGAGGAATCCGCGGAGCTTTTTTATCCAAAACATTTTGAACAGTCTCCTGAAGAAGTTGAATTCCAGTGGGAATCATTCTTTCAAAAAGAACCTGGGCATCTTCATCAGGAAGAATTGAAATTTTCCTTTGGAGAATGATATCTCCGGCATCCATCTCCTTTGTAAGATAAAAGGTTGTCCATCCTGTTTCCGTTTCACCCTTCATCACCGCCCATTGAACAGGGGTTGCTCCTCGATACTTTGGAAGAAGGGACGAATGCAAATTGACGCAGCCTAAAGGGGGAATTTTTAAAACTTCTTCTGTTAAAAAACCTCCATAGGCTACCACGACAATCAAATCTGGGGCGATCTGTCTCAATCGTTCAACAAAAAATTGATCTCTCATTTTAAGAGGCTGTAAAACTTCAATCCCCTCTTTCTCGGCAATAACTTTCACAGGAGAAGGCGTCACCTGAAGCCCCCTGCCTCGTGGACGATCCGGCTGGGTTACGGCCACCTCAACGGGAAAATGAGAAAGAAGCCCTTCCAGGCACTGTGCCGCCACCTGAGGCGTCCCCATAAAAATGATTTTCATTAAAAATCCTCGAGTCAACGACAGCTTTGTTTTTTCTCCTTACTTCCTACTCTCTACTCCCTACTGCATTCTTAACGCATGCCCTCAAAGCACCCACAAGGAAAAAAATATAGAGAGCATCGCCCACCAGAAGAGACCAGGAATTAACGTCTGCTAAAGCACTGATAAAAAATGAAAAGAGAAGGACAGGCGTAAATGACACTAAAGCAATTGAAAAACAAGATTTCCAGGAAAGACTTTTTTTTAGAACCCGAAGACAAACAAATCCTACCGTTCCCCAAAAAACCGCTTCAAGCCCCTTAGAAAGGGTCAATTGTAAAAAAAGAATCACACCCAAAAAAAGAGGTAAAACCCAGAGAAAGAAATCTCTTGTCTGAATCAAAGTAAAAGGCGAAACGGTTAAAGAAAAATCTTTGGGGTATAAAAGTTCCCGGACCTTTCCTCCCCCTTTAATCCACAAACGATCTTTTTTGAGAATCAAGGCACTGGAATAAAGAGAGCTATCAACCTTTTCTTCTAAATCAATCGCAAAAGTAAATTTCTTATCATCAGAGTCATAAACAAATAATTTTTGAGGATGATCCGTTTTGCGATGAATCGTATCAATCAAAGTCACTCCCCCTTCTTCAATTCTAAAAGAAGGAAGTTTGCGGACCGCCCAATCCGTCCATTCTGTCACTTGAAGGATCAAAAGAGGAAGCTGAACCCACAGAGCTAAAAACGACAACAGAGTTGCACATCCTAAAAAATAAGAAAAATTTTCTTTGAGGGATCGCTTGAGAAAGGACGGATAGAAATGAAGATCGTAACATGATTTTTGGAAGGTCAAGAAAAAGGAATTAAACATCACAGTAGACTTTCTGTCTTCTCAAGAATACGCTGGGGTTTTTGACCCGATGCAAAGTCCTTTTCAAAACGCCTCAGCTTTCCTGCCATCAAAGAACGTTCAACGGAACTCAAACGATCAATGAAGAAAATACCATCTAAATGATCCACTTCATGCTGAAGCGCTCGAGCCATCAAACCATCCGCTTCTAGCTCAAAAGATTTACCCTTAACGTCAAAACCCTCTACCCGCACATGGCTCGGACGAGTTACAGCCGCAGAAATACCAGGAATAGAAAGACACCCTTCCGTTCCCTTGGAAGAACGCCCGCTCATCTCAAGTTGAGGATTGATGACCACCAAACGAGTTTGAGGCCCTGCTTTTAAATCAATCACTAAAACACGCTCAGAAATTCCAATTTGAGGAGCAGCAAATCCCACGCCCCCTTCAAGTTCCATCGTCTCAAACATATCTTCAACCAATTGCCTTAAATGACGATCGAACGTTTTCACTTCTTGGGACTTACGGCGTAAAATAGGATTAGGGTAAAAGCAAATTTCTCTTGTCATAAAAACATTTTATCATAATTCGTCTAGCAGGCACTAGTTTAAACGTCTGACCTTGTGGTATAGATCCTTCTCAAAACAATCGTCGTAGACAAAAGAGACCCATTTGATATATTGATTGCAGTGAGGGTAAGAAATGGCAAAAAAAGGGTTTCCTGAGACTCAGCATAGAGGAAAAGAAATTATAAATCGTGTCTGCCATATACTCTTAAAGTATCTGGCCATAAAGAAAATTATTCTCTTTGGATCCAGAGGGAAAGGAACGGCTCATCTCGGATCTGATTTTGATTTTGCTGTCGACACAACAAAGCCGGGTTCCCCCGTTGAAATGAAAATAATGGAGGAAATAGAAGAAGTGGCCGGCCTCCATCAGGTGGATATTATTTACTTAAGAGATGTAGAGAAGGATTTCAAAAAAATTGTGTTAAAAACAGGTCGTGTGATCTATGAAAGATGAACTTAAATACGCGATTAGTAAATTTGGGAAAGCTGTTACACGATTGAAAGAAGGAGCCCGCCGATCCAGAGATGATCTTGATAAGGACGGAGTCATTCAACGGTTTGAATTCACATTCGAACTGCTTTGGAAAAGTTTGAAAATGTTTCTCGAAGATCAGGGAATACTATGTAAAACGCCTAAAGAATGTCTTCAAGCTTCATATCGTGTTCAAATGATCCAGGATGAGCAAATCTTTTTGAATATGCTTGTGGATAGAAATAAAACTTCCCATATCTACGACAATGAAGAATCAGAAAAGATTTTTCAGAAAATACGTGACAGCTATATTCCAGTCCTTGATCATGTCCTAGCAAAACTAGAATCTTCCCTAAAAAATTCGTAGCAATTCTCCTCTCAACGTACTTGTGCCTTGAGAAACGCATCACATACTCGTCTCGCGAATATGGGCAAAGCGTGCAATCAAGTTGTAACCATCACTCAAGTGTTCAAGATAGGTTTTAACCGGAGGAATTCTCCTATTTTCAGAGTTAATTCCCCCCGCACTTCTCATTGACAATCACAGCTTCATTTCTTACTTATCTTATTTTATAAAAAGTCTGGCTTTGATCGCAGCTCGAAAATATTGGCAGGCATGTTTGAAAAATTTTGTCTTTGAATGCCCTCCTAAACGCCGAGGGTAATGAACGGGAATTTCAAGAACCGACCAGCCCTTTTTTTTGGCTGTCTGATGAAACCGAATCGCAAAGTCACCATACCCTGTAAATATTGTTTCGAGCTCTAACGAGAGAAGATCACTTCTCCTGACCAGTAAAAATCCACTTAAAATATCGGTGACTCGAAGGCCCAAAATTTTCCGACAGATAAAATTGAAAAAACGACTTCCTAAATAGCGCAGAGGGGCCTTTTCCATCCCCCCTCCACGGATAAATCGAGAGCCATTGACCACTTGAGCCCGCTCAAGTGAAGCAAGAAAGCGCGGAATATCCAAAGGGGAATGGTTAAAATCCGTATCCATCATTAAAATAAGGTTTTTTGATGAAGCAAGAATCCCTTCCTTGACAGAAGCCCCTAAACTGGGAGTTTCTTTACGTTGAATAACCTTCACAAAAGGTTTTTCTGCAAAAGATTTTTTGACAGCTTGAGCGGTTCCATCTGGACTTGAATCATCGACCACAATAATTTCTAAATCTAAAACCATTGAGGAAAGAACCTCTATAATCTTTTGAATCAATCGAGCGATTGTTTCACGCTCATTATAAGTCGGCAAAATAATTGAAAGACCTTCTTTCATCATGCTCAAAGGATTTGAATCTCCTGAATGGTTTGAACCACGTATTCAATATCTTCGCGAGTCAAACGGGTTGATGAGGGAAGATTAAGACCCTTACGTGATAAATCCTCCGCTATCGGGAAAGACTCTTTCGCCCGATAAAGAGGAAGCTCATGCATCGGAACAAAAAAAGGACGGGTATCTACCCCTCGTTCTTTCAACGCTTGAATCAGCTCGTCGCGACTCATTCCAAATTCTCTCTCAACAAGAATACTGATCATCCAGTATACAGGCTGAGCCCATTTTTCCTGAGGGAAAAGTGTGATCCCCCGAATATTTTGAAGGAGTTCTCTATAAATCCTAGCATTTTCTTTTCGAACTTGAAGAAATTTTTCAATTTTTTCTAATTGGGCAACGCCCACCGCCGCTTGAAGATTGGTTAAACGATAATTGTATCCCATTTCAGAGTGCCAGTACCGCCGCTTAGAATCCATCGCATGATCTCTTAAAAGCCGCATATGCTGGTCTAATCTAGCATCCCGGGTTACCACCATGCCGCCTTCTCCCGTCGTAATCACCTTGTTTCCATAGAAACTAAAGCATCCCAAAACACTCAAGGATCCAACCCTTTTCCCTTCATAAAATGCACCATGGGCCTCAGCAGCATCTTCAATAATAGGAATCCCCTTTGATTTTGCCAAATCCAAAATAGGAGTCATCCGTGCTGGATGCCCGTAAAGATGAACCACAATGATTGCCTTGGTTCGAGAGGAAAGCTTGGATTTAATCTTTTCTGGATCCATATTCCAAGTGATTAATTCCGAATCCACAAAGACGGGATTCGCCCCTACATAGCGAATCGCATTGGCGGTCGCAACAAAAGTAAGGGTCGGGCAAATGACCTCATCGCCTGGTCCTACTCCAAGGGCCAGAAGTGACAAGTGAAGTGCAACCGTTCCATTCGAACAAGAAACACCAAAAGGAGTGTCACAAAATCGGCTAAACCCTTCCTCAAATTGATTCACATAGGAACCGATTGAAGAAATCCATCCAGATTGAATACAGTCCGTTACCTTCTCAAGTTCTTCTTTTCCTAAATCAGGCTCTGCCACTGGAATCATTTTTTTAACCGTATTCATAGCGCAAAATCCTATCAAATTTATTGCCATTCAGATATGAAAATGAGTCCACGGTCAACAGTCCACGGTCCATAGAAATAAATGCTTCCTTTAAAACTATCGACTGTTGACTGCCCGCCTTGCCCGACTTTGCTCGTCAGGGCGAGTCGCCGCCTTTGGCGAGCCTCGCCCTTTGGCGGGAGGCTGGGTCGACTATGGACTCTTTTCATCCACCCATTTCAAGCCGCCCTTGACGAAAGTTCAAAAGTGAATGTGCTTCCTTCTCCTACCTCACTTTGAACAGAGATCCGTCCGGAGTGGCTTTCCACAATCCTTTGAACAATGGCCAGCCCCAGTCCTGTTCCTCCTCGCCTTGCCGTAAAAAAAGGTTGAAAAAGTTTATTGATATATTCCGGGGGAATACCCACACCTGTATCTTGAAATTGAATTCGTATTTTATCTTCCACTTGATGAATCGAAACCGTTAAAGTCCCACCCCTAGGCATCGCCTGAATCGCATTCAGAACAATATTTAAAAAAGCTTGAGAAATAAGCGCCCGATCGACCTGGACTTTATCAACCTCTTTTGCAAAGTGCGTCTCTACTTTAATGCGTTGCTGAGCTAAACGAAATCTTAAAAAAGCAAGGGTTTCATCCAAACAAATTCTTAAATCCGTCTGTTCCAAAAACATTTCTCCGGGCCGCCCTATCGAAAGCGCTTGATCGACAATCCTTTCCATATGACGAATTTTTTCACCTACAACCTCAATATCCTTTCGAAGGATGGGAGAAACACTTCCTTCCGTATTATTTTGTATCGATTGAATCAACATCTTGATCACCGTCAGGGGATTTCGAATTTCATGAGCAATTTCAGCGGCCACCTCACCTAAAATCGCGAGCCTTTCCTGCTGCCTTAAATGTTCCTCCGCTTGAATCGTATGACCGTAAAGCCTTGCATTTTCAATGGCCATGGCCGCTAGACTCGCCAAAGCAGACAAAACATCAACCTCCTCCTGGCTATAATGACGTAACTGACTGCTATAGACATTCAAAATTCCGATCACTTTCCTTTGAAAAATCATCGGGACAGAAAGGAGCGAACACAAACCCTCTTCCTGGGCTATTTCTGGATATCGATAAACACTACTGCTCTTCACATCAAAGACTTGAAGGTCTTGACGCTTGAGAACCACTTGTCCCAACAAACTTTGCCGAACGGGTAAATTGGGTTTTCGAATATAGCGTTCGGACCCTCCATACACACTTCGAATGACCAATTCTTCTTTTTTTTCATCGAGCAACATTAAGGAACAAATTTTGGTCTCGGTTAATTTAGCTGCTTCCTCTGTCACCCTGTTTAAAACTTCTTCTATCTCAATACTTGAAATAATGGTCTGTCCCATATTAAAAAGAGAAGAAAGCTTCTGAGCCTGCTTGAGGGTATCTGAAAAGAGTCTCACATTTTGAATCATCTGTGCTGAATGCGCAGCCAAATTAGATAAAAGCTCCAAATCCATTCGAGTAAATGCATTTTGGCGAGTACTATTTACATTAATAACTCCAATCACCTTTGCTTTAAGAACCAGAGGAACAGCCAGCTCTGAACGAATCTTCTTATCAACTTGGACGTATTTAGGCTCCCTCTTGACATCTGACACCAAAAGCGGACGCCCGATCTTGGCCACCCAGCCCGTAACCCCCTCTCCCACCTTTAAACCCAAGGAACGAATCTTATTTCGGCTGATATTCTGAGCAACCTCCACCTTCAAAAAACGCGTCTTGGGTTCAATTAAAAGAATTGAACCACTGGTCGCTTTCATCATCCTCACCGTTTCCTTCAAAAGGGATTTCAAAACCTTTCTCGGTTCTTGAGTGGACGTAATAATACGGTTAATCCCATAAAGCCATTTTAATTTTTGTAATTCACGTGTTTTTTTAGGCATATTATTAAAATCCCTAACATACTTATTTCTAGAGACCTCTCAAAAAGGTCCCAGAGCGAAGAGCGCCGGCAAGCGACTGCGCAGGCGTACTTTTTGTCGTACGCCGACAAAGAAGCGCAGCGGGAAACGTTGTCAGATGGGCCTTTTTCAGAGGTCTTAATGTAAAAAACTCTTTCTTCGAAAAATATCTGTTTTAAGGGATGAAACCCGATCCAAAAATAAAAGCCCCTCTAAATGATCCACCTCATGCTGAAAAACAATGGCCTCAAAACCTTCTGCCTGAATCTCGATTTTCTCTCCTTGAGGAGTGAGGCCTTCAACCAAAACTTCCTGATATCTCAAAACATTTCCGGTGTAATCCGTCACACTTAAACATCCTTCTCGACTTACTTGAGGAAGATGTTTCTCAAGAATCTTTGGATTTAAAAGAACCTGAAGCCCATGTCCTTTGACGGGTTTACGATAACGACGAACATCAACAACAATGACCTGAACAAGACGTCCTACCTGAGAAGCCGCAAGGCCCACACAACCTGGATAATACTCCATCGTCTCAACTAAGTCATGAATCAAAGGGCCCCAATGATGAAAAGGGGGTAATACAGGAAGAGATTTCTGGTTAAGAACTGGATCAGGTAAGTGAAGAACCGGAAGAATAGCCATAACTATGAAGTGAAACCTCGTAAAACTATTATTTTTAGAGACCTCTCAAAAAGGTCCCAGAGCGAAGAGCGCCCGCAAGCGACTGCGGAGGCGTACTTTTTCCCGTACGCCGCACAAAGGAGCGTAGCGGGAAACGTTGTCAGATGGGCCTTTTTGAGAGGTCTCATAAAGTGAGAGTTTCAATGGGATGAAGGGTTATCTTAATAGAAAGATTTTTACCTAATACTTCTAAATCTTTTTTGAGAGAGTCTTGATCTAATCCTGACGGAAGTTCGACCTCAAGCACCATCATATAGAGAGAGGCACCTTTCTCATCAACCCTTTTCGTATTGACATCGGTAATATTGACGTTCTTTTCAGCCAAAAGATGTGTCACCTTATAAACAATCCCAGGCTGATCCGCCCCATAAACACTGATCATATGAGAGGGAAGAGATACAGAACTCTTTTCTAAAATCATTCTTTTTAAAACGACCTCTAAACCCAGAGTCTTTCTTACTTTATCAAAATGCTTATCTAATAAACTAAGATCGAGTTCTGGAGGCATCTCTACAACCAGAATCATTGCAAACTCGCCTTCTAAAAGGGTCATACTTGAATCCTCGAGATTACAACCCGCCTCAAAAAGGACTTGAGTCACCCCGGCCACAATTCCGCATCTGTCATTTCCAATGGCTGTAATCACCAAACTATTTTGCCGTGTCTTCATCAAAAAACTCTCCATCAATAGATTGAATATTTATTCTCTTTAAAGTTACCTCTTATCCCTGATCACTTACAACTTATTTTTTAGCACGAAAATTTAAAAAACACGATATACTAGCTTTATATGAGTGATACCCAAAAGTTAACCCAAAAAAAATGCCAACCTTGTAGTGGCCAAACGCCTCTTTTATCCCCTGAACAGGTTAGAATTTATTTCTCTCAACTTTCAGGATGGGAAATGACCTCTGATGGAAAAGGACTCATCAAAAATCTTAAAGCGAAAGATTTTCAAACTGTTTTAACCCTCGTCAACAAAATGGGTGCTTGTGCTGAGGAAGAAAATCATCATCCCAATCTTTATATCCATCATTACCGGAACCTCAGAATCGAACTTTCGACACATGCCATTGATGGCCTCTCAGAAAATGATTTCATCCTGGCCGCTAAAATCGACAAAATCATAGCATCAATTTAAAAAGTGTCTTTTAACGAAATACGAATTACGAACGACGAACACCGGTTTTTAACGAATGCCACTTCTTAAAAGCCTTTGGATCAAATTTCGAGATTTCTCCATGCAATGTCCAAGACAAAAAAATGACCAGTGTTGCATAGGAAAGTTCTCCTCGATGGGAATAATACATCTCGGCCATCATTCCCAATTTCTCATAAGATTTTTGCAGGGTTTCTAGCTGATCAATCTCTTTTTGACCTGATCCATAGAGTTCCAACACTTCTTTACAGCGATAGGGAAGGTTTTCCATAAGTCCCATTTTCATTTTTCACTTTTAACTTTTCACTTTTAATTATTTCTCCGCTTCTTTAAAAATTGCTCTATTTTTTTAACCGCCATTGTATTCACCACATCCTTGGCCTCAAGCCAACCTTTACGGGCAATTCCTACTCCCAAAGAAATCACATTCAATCCTTCTACACTATGAGCATCGGGATGAATACTCATCTTGACCCCCTTTGACTTTGCATAAGGACAAAGACGCCAATCTAAATCAAATCGATAAGGACTTGCATTCAGCTCCATCGCAACGCCTAAATCATGGGCAGCATCAATCACTTCATGTAAATTAACCGCATAGGGCTCTCGTTCCAAAATGAGTCTTCCCGTCGGATGCCCTAGAAAGGTCACATATGGATTTTCCATGGCCTTAATGATTCTTTGGGTCATCTCCTTCTGGGACATTCCAAACCGGCTATGAACGGATGCAATGATAAAATCAAATCGGGGCCATATTGTTTCATCATAATCGACAGATCCATCGGCCAAAATATCCGCCTCAATCCCTTTAAAAATCTGAATTTCCTTAAATTCCTCTCCTAACTCATCTAGCTCTTCCTGCTGCTTCTTAACTTGATCTTCTTTAAGACCCTTTGCATAAAAAGCCGCTTGGCTATGGTCTGAAATACCTACATATTCATAGCCTAAATTTACACAAGCTTGAATCATGTCTCTCAAAGACGCATTTCCATCACTCCAAACACTATGAACATGAAAAACTCCCTTAATATCTTTTGCAGAGATTAATTTTGGAATTCTCCCCTGTTCAGAGGCTTCAATCTCCCCCTGATTTTCACGAAGTTCGGGTGGAATATAAGTTAATTTCAACGCCTCAAAAATTTCTTCTTCGTTTTTGCATTGAATGAGGGCTTCATCTTCCCTAAAAAGCCCATATTCATTGAGTTTAAGTCCCATCTTTTTAGCGCGACTCCTCACCGAGGTATTGTGCTCCCGACTCCCTGTAAAATGATGCAGGGCATAGGGAAATTCAGCATCTTTCACCACACGCAAATCAACATTGATACCAGATTTAAGAAGTACACTTGATTTTGTAATCCCTTTTGCAACAATCTGATTGACTTGAGAAAAACTTGTAAAAGAATCCATCAATCCATCGGCATCTTTTTCATGGGCACTGACCAAGATGTCAATATCTTTAATGATTTCTTTATGTCGGCGCAAACTCCCTGCAATGCTCGAACGAATGATTCGTTTATCTTCTTTTAAAGCATTAAAAATGATTTGGGCTTGGGCATAGGCAACATCAAAACGATGACGCGATTCATTTTTTCTAACAAATTCAATTCCCTGAAGAATTCTTTCTTCGGTCTTTTCTCCAAAACCTTCAAGCTCCCTTAATTGATGATCATGACAGGCCTTTTCTAATTGATTCATATCCGTCAATTTTAACTTTTGATAAATCGTTTGAATCCTCTTAGGACCTAGACCTGGAATCATCAGCATTTCAAACAATCCTGAAGGAATTGATTTCTTGAGCTCCTCATAATAGGAGAGATGTCCTGTCCTTACCAATTCAGTAATTTTTTGGGAAAGGGCTTCTCCGATTCCTTTGAGCTCGCTTAATTTCCCTTCTTGAACCAGGGAGGTCAAATCACCTTCCCATCCTTCAATCACCCGAGCAGCATTGGCATAGGCCCTCGCCTTAAAAGGATTCTCTCCCTTCAATTCGAGAAGAACTCCAATTTCTTTCAAAATTTCACTCACTTTTTGCTTATCCATAGATTTTCTCATTTTATAATAATTATTCTATATTGTCTCTTGGGAAAAGGGCTTATTTCTCTTGTTAAAGAATTCCCCTGTTTTAAATTGGCTGCTACAGGTTCGGTCGGGCTAACAGATGAGTCACCTAACTGGGGATTTAGGGTGGTCATGAGCCGGACGTTTGAACTTACTTCATTTACAAAGGAAAAATAGATGTTAGAATGAACGATTATTTGTCTCAATTATCGTCATAACGAAAAAAATAAAACTGAAAGGAATTTTATGAAAAAAATCCAACTCACAGGTATTGCAGTTTTGTCATTGTGTCTTCTTCATTCTGTTGCTTGGGCTGAAGAAGAAGGGACAGAAAAAAGCGAAAAATCCGAAACCCAGCAAAATGTAACCAAGGTTGTCACTTATCCTGTCAACGTCGTTCGGGAAACAGGAAAAGTTGCACTGGGGGTTGGAGAAAAGGTTCTCAACACAGCTGCTGATACCGCACAAACCACTGGACAAGTCTTGACGGGAGATGTCAAACAAGCTCCCAATATTGTGATGACCCCTGTTAAAGATACCGCTGAAGGTTTGGTCGCAACAGCAACGGCAACCGCGTCTATCCCTTTAGAGGCAGCAAAAGATTCTGAGGAAGCAGCAAAGTAATTGAAAAACAGGTGATTGGTTATTGGTGATCGAATACCGAAAACCTATGACCGATCACTTGAACGGGCTGCTCAAAAAGGTCCCAGAGCTAAGAGCGTACACGAGTGAGCGCGCAGACGTACTTTTTCTCGTACGTCGCACAAAGGAATGAAGTGCGCAACTTTAGAATTTGGCCTTTTCCAGCAGCCCGCTAGACAATAGATAACATTCTCTCGATGGGAAGTCTAGCTTGATCCGCTAAGATCTTCGGAACCTTAACTTCATATTGAAGTTTTTCAAGCGAATCTGCAATTTTCTCTAGCGTGTTTCGTTTCATGTGTTCACAAATTGCATTTTTCGCAGCCGGATAAAAGATTTTTTCAGGATTATCTTTTTGTAGGCGATGGAGAATCCCTACTTCTGTTGCAATGATAAATTCTTGAGCCTGAGATTCCTTGACATAATTAACCATTCCTTCCGTTGAAAGAATTCGGTCTGCAAGGTGCATTGAACCCGTCATACAGCCACATTCAGGATGCATTAAAAATTCAGCCTTAGGGTGTTCCTCCCTCAATTTCTGAATTTCTTCTGACCTGATCCTCACATGAATGGTGCAATAACCTGGCCAAAGATGGATTAATCGACCCGTCTTGGCCTGAACATATCGACCCAGAAAATAATCTGGAATAAAAAGAATTTCCTTATCTTCTGGAATGGATTGAACAATCTTAACGGCATTGGTGGAAGTACAGCAATAATCACTTAAGGCCTTCACCTCAGCCGAGGTATTAACATAAGCAACCACAACCCCCTCGGGATGCTCTTCTTTCCATTTTCTAAGAGCCTGGGGATCCACCATATTCGCAAGCGAACACCCCGCCTCCAAATCTGGAACAAGCACCAATTTATTGGGACAAAGAACGCTGGCGGTCTCCGCCATAAAATGAACGCCGCTAAAGAGAATAATATCGGCAGAAGTTTTAGCTGCATATTGTGCCAATTTCAAAGAATCTGCGCATAAATCGGCAATATCTTGAATCTCGCCTACTTGATAGTTATGCGCTAAAATAATGGCATTACGCTCTTTCTTTAAGGAAAGAATCTCCCCTTCAATTGTTGCATAAAGAGCTTTTGCCATACAAACCACCTCCTTAAATTCCGGCGAGTCAACACTCACCCCAACACCCGTTCACCCGCCTGCAAGCGTTATGATAGTGCATTCCTTTTTAAATTGCTATAAAATTGTATCCTAATGAACCCGTCCCCTATTTTCTTAAACACGTCTTTGGGCGTTGATGATTCTCATAAAACCTTCAGTCTCGATGAGGCCTTTCAGTACTGCGAAAAAATGGCCCGTTCCCACTATGAAAATTTTACCGTCGGGTCCTATCTCATTCCCAAAAAAATGCGCCCTCATCTCTATGCCATTTATGCCTTTTGCCGATGGTCTGATGATTTAGGGGATGAGATCTCAGATTCCCAAAAATCCTTTGAACTTTTGGATCTGTGGTCTCAAGAACTAAGGACCTGCCTGGGAGGGAAGCCACAACATCCTGTGATGATCGCTCTTCAGGAAACCATGACTCAACATCACCTCCCCATTGAACCCTTTCAAGATTTGATCAAGGCATTCAAAATGGATCAAGTGGTCCATCGCTATAAAAATCTTGAGGAACTTCTTTATTACTGTCGTTATTCTGCCAATCCTGTTGGAAGAATTTTTCTCATGCTCTTTGGTTATCGAGATGAAGAGCGCTTCGCACTTTCAGACGCAACATGTACAGCTCTTCAACTTGCCAATTTTTGGCAGGATGTCGCCGTGGATCTTTCCAAAGGACGGATTTATATCCCACTGGAAGACATGTATCACTTTAGTTATTCTGAGAAAGAATGTCTCGAAAAAAAATTTAATCCTTCGTTTGTCGAACTCATGAAATTTGAGATTGAAAGGACTCGCAAACTTTTTTCTCAGGGATTGCCACTCGTTACAAAAATTAAAGGCCGCCTTCAACTCGATATCGAGCTTTTTAGTCGAGGAGGACTTGAAATTTTAAAAGGGATCGAAAAAAACAACTATA
Organism: Chlamydiota bacterium; assembly: GCA_016178055.1. NCBI lineage: Bacteria > Pseudomonadati > Chlamydiota > Chlamydiota bacterium. The sequence goes on from JACOUC010000047.1 coordinate 26,746, forward strand.
ACGTTTTCCAAAATCGACCCGTCTTATCCAAACATCATAAAATCCGATTAGGGATGAGTACCACTTTACACTTTTTGAAAAGAAATTTTTTCGTAACAATTTAGCTGCCATACTCCCTCGAGGGAACTGAGGCGGTTTTTGATGGGGCGTTGAAGTCGTTCACGAGCATGGTACCTCGACGAATAGTCGAGGTGAGTGAACGACTTCGCCGAGCTCGTTGCGATCGCTGGTCGGAACGAGCGTCCCCGACAAAAACTACCTCGGTTCCCGGGGCTAAATTATTAAATTTGTTCTCTTAAAATATGAATATTGCAGAGTCTTATCGTTACTGTTCTTCTATGGCCCGATCTCAAGCAAAGAATTTTTACACTTCTTTTCTCTTTCTACCTCGTGAAAAAAGAAACGCCATCTCTTCTGTTTATGCCTTTATGAGGGCCTGTGATGACATTACAGACAATGGTCAATCGAACGAATTTAGGAAAAAATCTCTTCATCAATGGAAAGAAAAAGTGAAAAAATTTCTTGAGGAAGGAGACTTAAACCATCCTATTTTTCCTAGCCTTCAGGATACAATCCATCAATTTAAAATTCCTCATTCTTATTTTTATGAAATTCTGGAAGGAGTTCAAATGGATCTTGAACCCATTCGATTCTCACGATTTACAGAGCTTTATCCCTATTGTTACAAGGTGGCATCCGTCGTGGGACTCATTTGCCTCTATATTTTTAGATTTAAAGAAGCCTCTACCCTCGAGCACGGTGAAGCCTGTGGCATTGCCTTTCAGCTCACAAATATTTTACGAGATTTGAAAGAAGATGCCGAAATGGGTCGCATTTATCTTCCCCAAGAAGATATGACAAAATTTAAATACAGTGAAAATGATTTAATCCATTTTAAGATCAATGAAAATTTTATAGCGTTGATGAAGTTTGAATCTGAGCGGGCTGAAAGTTTTTATCAAAAAGCGGCTGTCCTTCCAGAAAGAATTGATCCGGATAGCCAACGAGCGATCAAAGTGATGATTGGAATTTATCATGGCATCCTCAAAAAAATACAGGCGAAGAACTATGATGTTCTTTCAGAAAGAATTCGCTTAAGTTTTTGGGAGAAGGTAAAAATTGTTATTTCAAATCTTTAAAAAATGAATCCAACTCAAACAGTTACCGTGATTGGAGGAGGTCTTTCAGGACTATCTACAGCTACCCGTTTGGCTGAAAAAGGCCTCCGTGTAAGCGTTTTCGAAAAGAGAAATACGCTGGGGGGAAGGGCGTCTTCAACCTGGGATCCCGAAACCCATGAGCTGATCGATAATTGCCAGCATGTTCTTTTGTCCTCCTCTACTCAGCTTATTGATTTTTACAGGCGCCTACAAATAGAATCCAAAATTACTTTTCACGACGAATTTCTTTTTATTGAGCCCGGCGGACAAACATCCAAACTCACCCCATCAAAATGGCCTTTTCCTTTTCATCTCCTTCCTTCTTTTTTTAACTTAAAATTTTTAGCACCCAAGGATAAATGGGCTATTTTAAAAGCCCTGATCCTGATGGCCTTCACTTCAAAACGTCAGCTTACTTACCTCCATTCGATTTCATTTTTAGACTGGTTGAAACAGCATCATCAAACGAATCTTGCCATCGAAAGGTTTTGGAGAGTGATTGTCGTCAGCGCTCTTAACGAAGATCTTAAACGCGTTTCAGCTTATTATGCCTTCAAAATTTTTAGAGAAACTTTCCTTAAAAATAAAACAGGACATCAAATGGGCATTCCAAATGTGCCTCTTTCTGAAATTTATTCAAAACCCGTCATTGAATATTTAGAAAGGTGTCATGGAAAGGTTTTTTTTCAGAAAAAAGCGGAAAAAATTAATATTGAAAACAATCGTGTTAAAGAAATCATCTTTAAAGATGGTTCCGTCGTTCAAAGTGATTTTTATGTTTTAGCCTTACCCTTTTATGAGCTGCTTGAGATTTTACCTCGACAAGTGATTGAACAAAATAACCTAGATCCACTTCGCAATTTAGAATCTTCTCCCATCACGGGAATCCATCTCTTTTTTGAGGAACCCATCACTGAGATTGAATCTGCCATGCTACTGGATCGAAAAATCCAATGGGTTTTTAATAAGACTAGAAATTTTAAGAAATGGGTAGGGAAGGGACAATATCTTCAACTCGTGATCAGTGCTTCTCGGGAATTTATTCCCCTGTCAAAAAAAGAAGTTCTGGAGCTAGTCATGAAAGAATTAGAAGAGTTTTTTCCAAAGGCGCGAAAAGTTAAATTAAAAAGAGCGATTGTCTTTAAAGAGCTTTATGCTACCTTTTCTCCGACCCCCCAATGTGATACCTTTCGACCTGAGCAAAAAACAAAAATCGCAAATCTTTGGATGGTTGGAGACTGGACTAAAACAGACTGGCCTGCGACCATGGAAAGTGCGGTCCTCAGCGGAAACCTTGCAGCGGAAGATATGATGAATTTGTAGTCGCCCCATTTATGGGGCCGTGCCCCTTGCATAAATCTGCCCGATGAATCGGGCGACTACAACGACATGGGTGAGAAAATCAAGTGCATATGTCTGTTTAAGATATTTGAATGTCGATCATAAAGTCAGAACCAGCTCCTTCACAACACCCGCCAAGCGTCGCATCGCTCTTCGAGTCGTCAGAACCACTTGAATGAGATAGAAAACTTTCAAGGGGTGTCTCATAAGCTCTTGAAAAATAGCCCTCTTACAAATTGAACCCTCTGAATTAAACCAATGACTGAAATCAATTTTAATATCGTGAGACACCGCATCAGAAATAACCCTTAGATTAAGAAAAGGGATGTTTTTTTTCTTGGCTGAGTCTACGATCCATGCAGATTCCATATCGACAGCAAGCGCTCCAAAGCGCTCCCCCAGCATTTTCTTCTCGGAGGCCTGATCGATGATTTTGAGGGCCGTAACCTGAGGGCCTAAATGTATTTCGGATAAAAATGGATCGATTGAAGAACGAAGACCCTTCCAACATTCTTCAATCGGATACTCAGCCTCAGGTTCAAGCGATGAGGATGTCCCCCAAACAAGAATTTTACTGGAAAGAACGATGTGACCTAATTCAAGACGTGGATCCAGCCCTCCCGTATAGCCACAGGAGAAGATCAGATCAGGCAAAGGATATTGCACAAATTTTTCACAGGCTCGCTCGGTATTTTCTCTCCCCATTCCGGTCACGACCAATCGGATCGAATGAGAAGAAAGCTCACCCTCATAAATCACAGGCTCTGAAGATGACCCCAAGGCCAGTGTTTTAATCAGAGGCTTCGCCTCTTCTTTTAAAGCGCAAAAAATTAAGATACGCATAGGACACTCTAAAAAGAGCTAGAGGCTAGAGGCTAGAAAAAGCTCTGCTTCTTGATTTTCGTCTAGCTTCCAGCCTCTAGCTTCTAGCTGTCTCCTTCAATCTCGCATAATAGGCCAAAGCAAAAAGAGGAAAATAAATTTTATAATATTCATATTTAATATAAAACACCCTCGGAAAGCCTGTCCCTGTGAAAGGAATTTCATCCCATGAACTATCCTTCTTCTGGGTTTTTAAAAGGTAGGTAATCCCCTGCTGAACATTTTGACTGGTTGTATCCCCAGATGCAAATAACCCCATCAAGGCCCATGCCGTTTGACTGGGGGTACTGGGCCCCTTTGCCTTCTGAGATGGATCATCATAAGACAAACAACTCTCTCCCCATCCCCCGTCTTGATTCTGGACGGAGCGTAGCCACTCGGCTGCCTTTTGATAAAGAGGATTTGTCATGTCTTCTCCAATACAATTCAAACCCTTCAAAACCTGCCACGTCCCATAGATATAATTAACCCCCCAGCGCCCATACCAGGAACCATCCGATTCCTGCTCTCCCTTTAAATATTTAATGGCTTTGGCACATTGCGTATTTTTTTTATCCCAACTGAAAGCACTGAACATTTCTAAAACCCGGCCCGTAATATCAGCAGAACTGGGATCCAACATCGCATTATGATCTGCAAAGGGAATTTTTGTAAAAATCATTCGGTCATTGTCCCGGTCAAAAGAACCCCAACCCCCATCTTGATTCTGCATAGACTTTACCCAGAGCAGTCCACGTCTCATGGCTGATTCAATTTCTACAATCAGATCCTGAGGCCAACTTGCCGCTTGATCATGTAATCTCTTCAAGGCTAAAAGAACGATAATCGTATCATCAACATCCGGATAAAATTCATTTTGAAATTCAAAATACCATCCCCCAGGCATTATCTTCGGATTCTTCACTTTCCAATCCCCCGAATGTTTAACCTCTTTATCCAAAAGCCACTGAGCCGCTTTCTTTAAAGAAGGATGCCCCGGATCCATTTTAGATTCTGTTAGGCTGACCAATGAAAGACCGGTATCCCAAACAGGAGAAAAACAAGGTTGAAGCCAAATCATATCTCCTTCAACCACTTCAAGCTCTTCAAGCTGCTGAAGCGCCCGCTTGACTAAGTGATGGTGGCGGTCATATCCCAATACACTTAAAGCAAAAACAGAGTTCACCATGGCAGGATAAATGGCTGCAAGACCATCACTCATTTGAAGACGTTCCAACATCCAGGAAGCTGCTTTTTTAACAACTAACTTTCTAAAAGGTTTAACAGGGCTTTTCTCATACCCTTTAAGAATTTGGTCAATCAACAAAAAGAAATTTTTCCAGTTAAAAATATTCTCTTTTGAAAAATGAATTTTCTTGGGGCGTTTTGCTCCCTCAAAAAGCTCATCAATTCCTCGTCCTGGAAGAACAGGTCTCACAGGTCTTACTGCACTCATAATAGAAAGAGGAATCACAATCGCCCGAGACCAGGAGGAAATTTCATAAATATTAAAATAAAACCAATTCGGGAAAAGAACAATCTCAGGAGGAATCACTGGAACGGCAGACCAGTTATACTCTCCAATCAAAGCCAAATAAATTTTGGTGAAGCTATTACAGGCCTCGACCCCTCCCAATCTTGAAATAGCTTCACGAGCCTTTTTCATAAAAGGTTCATGGGCAGCATACCCAGCTAATTTGAACGCCGCATAGGCCTTGACCGTCGCACTGATGTCTCCAGGCCCATTAGGATAAATATTCCAGCTCCCATCCAGCAATTGATTTTTAAGAATAAAATTTGAGAGTTTTCTGATTTTTTCAGGATTCTGAATTTCCATGAAATGCATCATCAAAATATAATCAGAAGGAAGAGTCGTGTCCGCTTTGAGTTCTGCAACCCAATGCCCTTGAGGATGTTGAAGAGAGAGCAGATGATTCCTGGCAGAATCAATAGCTTGCTCAACTCTCTCTTCCAATGATTTTTCTGATTTTAATTGTAGCGTTTCCAAAGACACAAAAAAAAGCCCTCTGATTTTCTATTGATTGCTCTCACTTTACTCCAATGAGAGGAAGCAAAAGATATCATAAACGAGCGGACCCCTTCAAGTCGGGATTTGAAAGATAGACAATAGACCAGAGACTACAGACCAGAGACAATAGACTAAAGACCACAGACCAAAGACCCTACTATGTACATGGAATACCTTATTAGTCTGTAGTCTGTAGTCTGTAGTCTTAAGAGGAGGCATAACCATTGCTTCGAAACCAGTGAACCGCCTTCTCTAAAGCCTCTTTCACAGAGCCGGTTCGAAACCCTAATTCTCGCATCGCTTTTGATGAATCAAAAAACATCAATTTTTTCGACATTCTCACTCCATCCAAAGGAATGGAGGGAGGGCGGTGACTTACCCAATCAGCATAGGCCGTACTGAGCGCCGCCAAAGACCAAGCGGCCGCATAAGGGATTTTGAATCTAGGAGCAGAAATACCGCTGATACTTGAAAGCATCTCAAAAATTTCTTTTAAGGTTAAATTTTCACAACCCAAAATATACCTTTCTCCAATTTTTCCCTTCTCGGCCGCCAGCAAATGGCCCCGAGCCACATCTTCAACATCAACCAGGTTAAGACCTGTTTCGACATAAGCCTTCATTCTTCCTTTTAAAAAATCGACAATCATTTGACCGGTAGGAGTGGGTTTGATGTCTCGAGTTCCAACTGGAGTGCTTGGATTCACAATCACAATCGGGGCACCCTCGTCGGCTAATTTCTTTACTTTCTCTTCCGCCAAAAATTTTGAGCGCTTGTAGTGAGAAATCATATCTTTCAACGTTACAGGAGTTTCTTCATGGGCAGGAGTTCCATCTTTTAATATTCCTAAAGTTCCAACTGTGCTTGTATAAACAATTTTTTGAACCCCCGCATCCAAGGCTGCCTTAATCAAATGAAGGGTACCGTCTACATTAGAGGCATAAATTTCTTTTGCATGGGGGACCCACAGAGTATATTCAGCCGCCACATGATATAAGGTATTGCAACCTTGAAGGGATTTGGTATAAGTCAAAGGATCTCTCAAATCTCCTTTGACTGATTCCACAGAGAATCCCTTTAAATTTCTCAAATCACTTTTCGGACGAACCAAGGCACGGACCTTTTCCCCTTTCTCGAGAAGTTTTTCAACCACATGACTTCCGACAAACCCCGTTCCTCCAGTCACAAAATTGATCGCCATGTTCGAGCCCCTCATTAGTCATTCGAAAACTTGCTAAAATGAGCTAGTCCAAGTTCACCAAGAAACTGCGTAGCGTTTACAAGCTTAATATTTTCATATTGTTTAAACTCAAATGCCTTTTTATCTCCTGTCACAATAAAATCAGCTTCTGCTGCAACAGCACATTCTAAAAATTTCTTATCGGTTAAATCCTTAATTCCATCGTCTTTCAACCTCTGAGGCTTAATAAGCTTGGCATGTTTTTTTATTGAACTGATTATTGCTTGAATGTCGCTGGAAGAAAATTTCAACTTGGGTTTTCTAAGAACTGTTTCGTATTCGTCGAGGATCGCTTCCGTAACATAGAGTTCAACATTTCCCCTTAAAACGCTCTTAAAAGCCATTCTAGGAAAGCCGAGTCTGGTGAGATGTGCTGACACAATCACATTGGTATCAATAACAATACGGTACAAGAAGTTTTTCCCCCTACTTCTTTTTTTCGCCTCTGCGTACTTCCTTCACAATTTTATTGATCTCATCTTCCGAAATGTCTTCAAGCCCATACTTTTTAGCATGCCTATCAAATTTATTAAAATATAAAGCTTCTTCGGGTAAATCCATAGAAAGACTTAACCATTGATTGATAACGGGTCGATAAAATCGGTATTGTCGTCCAACTTTTCGAGCAGGGATTTCACCTCTTGAAGCCAATCGGTAAATAGTAATGGAACTGACCTCAAGATATTTGGCAACCTCTTCAACATCCATAATGGGATCTTGATCGTTCGCTTTTACAGCCTTCATCCGGTCCTCCTTTCCATCCATCCTCTTTAATTAGAGCCTAGCATACTTGAATTATCTTATCAATATTTATCAGTATTTATCATATTTGATAATATTCCCAAAAGTTTTGCAAAATCCTGCAACGTTAAATCCTCTGCCCTTGCCTTTGAATCAAAGCCACCCAACTTTAAAGCTTGTTCTATTTTCTCTCCAGAAAAGGAGAGCTGAGGAGAATGACTCCACACATTTTTTAGTGTTTTTCTCCTCTGAGAAAAACCTGATTTAATGAGGCCAAAAAGCTGCTCTTTTGAATCTGAAGGAAGCCCCAGATCTAACACGCGATGTCTAAATTCCAAAACACCTGTTTCAACCTCTGGCTCAGGATAAAATAAAGTCGGCTTCAGCCGTAATAGCTTCCTCACCTCGGCATAAAACCGAGTGATTAAAGTCAGTGCTCCATAATCCTTGGTGTTGGGTTTTCCCATCAATCGCTCGGCAACTTCCCATTGAAAAGCCATCACCATTCTTTCAGGATGAATCGGGCATTCTAAAAATTTAAACAAAATCTGTGTCGAAATGCGATAAGGAAGATTGCCTACAACCTTTAGGGCGCCTGAAGAAAGTTCAGAGGTAAGCTTGGTTAAAATATGAGTGAGATCAACTTCTAAGCAATCCGCACTTAAAAGATGCAACTCTGGAAAGTTTTCGAATCTTTTCTTGAGAAAAGCTGATAATTTAATATCAATCTCAATACTTAGAATTTTTTGGACCTTTCCCATCATAAGCCCTGTCAATGCCCCCAGCCCCGGACCAATTTCAAGAACAATATCTTGGGGCTGAAGCTCCAACGCATCTACAATTTGGCCCGCAGCCTTTTCATTGACCAAAAAACTTTGCCCAAACCTGCGCCTCGGAGCCGCCTCAAGATCGGCCAAAATGAGTTGAATATCTTTAGGATGAAGCCAAGAATTAAAATGAGTGTTCATGGGAAATGAGCTAACCAACGATTAGCGCTGACCAAAAGAATATTATTCTCCCTTCGATAAAGTCCTTCTTTCAAGACAATTTGAATACCAGGAACCCCTAGATGGTTTGAGAAAAACCTGAGATTTTGAGAAATTTGAGACTCTGCAAGCTTTGCTTCTACCAAAAACCAGGGTTTCCCTTCTCGCGTGATTAAAAAATCAACTTCACGGCCATCTCGATCCCGAACAAAACAAAGATTTAAATTGGCCTCTCCTACATCCGTCCAGACCTGAACTGCCTTCCAAAGATGACTGGCGACAAAGTTTTCAAATCTTGCCCCCTCCTCCGAAATTTGAGACCAATCATAAAAATAATACTTGGGTTGCTTCTGAATGGAACGAGTCACTTTACGAGAATAAGGAGCCATGCGAAAAAGAATAAACAAACGTTGAAATATCTCCATCCAATTCTGAATGGTGGGTACACTCACACGAATATCTTCCGAAAGCGACCGATAACTAAAAAGCGAGCCTATGCGATTTGGAAGAAGGAGCATCAATTGTTCAATCAGTCCAATGAGTTCTACCTGAGTGAGTTCTCGAAGTTCTTCCTGAATCAAAAGATGACGACGACTATTGGACCAACGTCGATGTTCCTTTTCAGAATGTGAATAAAAAGGTTCCGGAAAACCTCCAAATTGAAGAAGCTGAGGAATAAAATCAACTTCCGCATGAGGCTCATAAAGATCCGAGGGAAGAGAAGGGAGATGGCTCGAGTGAAGTTCTCCACAGGTGAGCGGATGAAGATGATGGAGATAATACCTTCCAAAGAGGCTATCCCCCGATTTTTGAAAAACGTCTAACCGAGCACTCCCTGTCATCAAGAGATGGAGGGTCTCATGATATTTATCGAAAACTCCTTTAATCTGACTCTTCCAGCGTGGAAATTTATGAAACTCATCCAGACAGACCCATGCATCTTGAATGTATTCTCTCCCCAGAATCTTTCTGCGATCCTCCTCATCATCGTAGAGAAGATAGGTCCCTTTTTCTTTTTTAATAAGGGCTTTTGCAAGCGTTGTTTTTCCTACTTGCCTAGGACCGGAAAGAAATACGAACTTTTTTAAAAGATCTGAATGAATCGTCTCCTCAAGATTTCGGTGTTCGGCAAACATAAAGTCAGGTTAACATTTGGCATGCCAAATGTAAAGTCGTATTTACATTTGCCGCTTTCTTTTCACCCATGCTGAGGCTGTTAAAATCGCCTGAATCATACTTTCAGGCCGAGCGATTCCTTTCCCTGCAATATCATACGCCGTTCCGTGATCAGGAGAAGTCCGAATGAAAGGAAGACCCAAGGTCACATTCACAGCCTCATCAAATGCGATCATCTTAAGAGGAACTAATCCTTGATCGTGATACATCACTACCACTCCATCATAAAATCCATGATAGGCCTGGCAAAACAACGCATCTGCAGAAAGGGGACCCTCAACAACTATTTTTTCTCGTTGAGCTTGAAGAATAGCTGGACGAATCTCTTTTTTTTCCTCTTTTCCTCCATCCTCATCGCCATGAGGATTAAAAGCGGCCACACCGATCTTGGGGGCACGAATACCTAAATTCTTCAAGGCCTGATTCAAATGCCGAATCGTGATCAAAATCTTTTGATATGTAATTTTCTTCGAAAGATTTCGTATGGGAATATGCGTTGTCACTAAAGCAAGTTTTAATCGAGAACTTGCCATCATCATCACCACTTCTTTAGAAGAGGTGAGTTGAGCGAGTAATTCTGTATGCCCTACAAAATCAATGCCCCATTCAGGAGCTTTTACTTTATGAACAGGGGCTGTAACAAGGCCATGAATCTTTCCTTCTAAAATATCTTTTGTAGCTGCACGAACACAATCAACCGCAATGCGAATGAGTTCTTTCTTTAGTTTTCCACAGGAGATCCAGTTAAGAGGAACTTTCCCAACTGGACGAAGAAGAACTTGCCTTTCCCGTGACGAACCCCAAAGGATCTCACGAAGAGGATGTTTTAATTTTTTGGAAAGGTTACTCACTATTCCGGGAGGTCCATAGATGACTGGATAGCAAGAACTCCATACCCTCCTTGAAGCAAGTGCCTTAACAACGACTTCAGGACCAATACCTGCAAGATCACCTAAAGTAATTCCAATGATTGGTTTCATAAGAGATAGGCTTAAGGGTAAGTTTTTTAATACACCAAAATATGAGATTTCTTCTTCAACTTTTCTACCCACTGAGAATGAAATTCTTCAACCTTTTTCTGATAAAGTTCATCTTCAATCTCAGACCAAGCCTCGGAGAGAGGTTTGACTCTGGTCTTTTTTCGAGCCTTTAAAGTAACGATATGAAACCCTAAATCGGTCTCAATAATACCGCCTGTTTGACCCACTTCCATTGAAAAAGCCTTGTCTTCAATTTCCTTCATCAATTCACCTTTTGCAAAAAAAGGCATGACTCCACCTTCCTGGGCATAGGGGCCTTCTGAAGAATCCTTGGCGACCGTCTCAAAAGGGGTTCCTTCATCCAGATGTTTTTTTGCTTCTTCAATCTTTTCACGGGCCGCTTCAACATCTTTTTCTTTCTTCACCAAAATCTGACCTACTTGAATCATTTCAGGATCAGAATATTTTTTAATATTTTGGTCATAAAAATCACTGATTTCTTTAGGAGAAACCACAATGGATTTAGAAACCTCCTGCCTTGAAAGCAAACGAACCATCAGTTGTTCTTTGATGTTCTCTCGAAGCTGGTCCACCGTCATTCCTTCTTTTTCCAAGGCGTAATAAAATTCATCTTCAGAATCAAATTTGGCTTTAATGGTGTTTAATCTTTCCTCAATCCTTTTATCTTCTACTTGCAAATTTTGTTTCTTGGCTTCTTGAAGAACCAGTTTTCGTTCAATAAGTTGATCAATCGCATCCCTGCGAGCATCGGTCATGTGTTTCTCTAGCTCTTCGCCTGAATAAACACTTTTATATTTGGCATAAAGAGGACGCAAGATCTGATCAAGCTCCTGAGAAGTAACAATTTCACCATTCACTTCTGCCACCACACGGGTGACGATCTCAGCATCGGTTTTTGAAAGGGCCAAAGCAGAAAGTACGAACGAAAGGAAAAAGAAGGATTGTAAAAAAGAGAAAATGATTTTCATATTGATTTTTAACCTTATTTCTTTCTTTTTATCATACGCCCCTTCCTCCTTTCAATACTTTTCGTAAAAGAAGCAGAAGTTGTGAGGGCTCAAGATTTTTAGGACACATTTCGACCCTTCGAATCACCTCCTTGGCTTTTAAAAAAACACGATCTCGATGAATTTGGATCGACGTTAAACCCTGTCTCCTTGCTAAAGCCTTTAATTGGGCAACCTCAAGCAAAAGTTCCATTTCAGGAGGCAAAGGGCCAAAGCGGTCTATCAATTCTTGGGTCACTTGACTAAATTCTTTTTCCGAAGAAGCTTCAAAAATTTTTCGATAAATTTCCATCCTAAGAAGAGGATCTGAAAGATAGGCAAGAGGAATCATGACCTCAAAACCGAGCTTGAGGCTAACCGGCATACGCTCCGAAATGTTTTCCCCTTTCAGTCGGCGAATGGCATCATCAAGGAGTCGACAATAGAGTTGAAACCCAACCGCCGTAATATGACCATGCTGCTCTTTTCCTAAAAGATTTCCAGCCCCTCGAATCTCTAAATCCCGCATGGCTACCTTAAAACCTGAACCCAACTCCGTAAAATCTTCAATGGTCTTAAGCCTCATCTTCGCCTCTTCTTTCAGAATCGAACCCGAAGCGTACATCAAATAGGCATAAGCCCTCCTCTTATAGCGCCCGACCCGACCTCTTAATTGATAAAGATCCGCAAGGCCGAACCCTTCTGCATGATCAATGATGATGGTATTTGCATTAGGAATATCCAGCCCCGATTCAACAATATTGGTCGACACCAAAACCTGAATTTTTCCTTCAATAAAATTTCGAATCACTTCCTCTAACTCATCTTCCGGCATCTGACCATGAGCCACAGCAAAATGGGCCTTGGGAACAAGTTTTTTCAATTTCTCTTGAACGCGATAAATACTGCCCACTCTATTATGAATAAAAAAAACCTGTCCATCCCGAGCCAGTTCTCGAACAATCCCATCCCGAATTAAGGTCTCATCATAGGCAGTTAAAAGAGTCTCTACCGGCAGACGATCCTGAGGAGGCGTTTTGATTAGACTCATATCTCTGGCTTGCACCAAGGATAAATAAAGGGTTCTGGGGATGGGCGTTGCCGTCAGCGTTAAAACATCCACAGAAAGCTTGAGTTTCTTAAACCTCTCTTTATGAGAAACCCCAAATCTCTGTTCCTCATCCACAATCACAAGTCCCAAATCCTTGAAACTCACATCGTCTCCCAGCAGGCGATGGGTTCCAATGATGACATCTAATTGCCCCTCTTTCAAAAGTTGAAGAATTCCCTTTTGCTCTTTCCCCGTTCTAAAACGAGAAAACATTTCAACTTGAATGGGATACCCCGCAAAGCGTTCACGGAAGGTATAAAAATGCTGCTGAGCCAAAATCGTTGTGGGAACGAGAATCGCCACCTGTTTTCCCTCCATCACAGCCTTAAAAGCAGCCCGAATGGCCACTTCTGTTTTTCCATATCCTACATCCCCACAAATTAAACGATCCATGGGACGAGCCAATTCTAAATCTCGCTTTACTTCTTCAATCGCCTTTTCTTGATCTGGTGTTTCGTCATAAATAAAAGCCGCCTCAAAATCTTTCTGCCAGGAAGTATCGGGCTGAAAGGCATATCCCTGAATAGCCGATCGTTTTGCCTGAATCTCCAAAAGCTCCGCAGCATAATCCTTCAGTGCTAAAAGGGCCTTTTTCTTTACCTTTTCCCAATCCTTTCCTCCCAAACGGCTCAGTCGAACGGCCCCTCCCTTAACCCCAATATAGCGTTCTACAAGTTCGATCTGATCGACTGGAACGTAGAGTTTTGCTTTTTTGTCATATTCAATCGTTAAAAATTCCCCCTGTAAGCCCTTCTCATCGAGAGAGCTCACACCCAAATATTTTCCGATTCCGAAACTTAAGTGAACCACCCAATCTCCTACTTTAAGTTCAGAATATTCATGAATGGCAACTCCCCTCTTTAAATGGCTCCGGGGAGGGCGTACCCGAAGCCTTCCAAAAATTTCCTCATCGGTTAAAATAGCTATTTTTTCTTTGGGAAGAACAAATCCGCTTGAAAGAGAGCCGATACAGGCATGATGATATTGAGGATCCCAAAACCCTTTATCTTTGATGACTTCAATGAGACGTTCCTCTTCCGTCTTCTTTCGACTCACCAAATAAAGGGAAAAACCTGCTTGGGTTTTCTCTCGCATCCTCAAAAAAATATCGGAAGAGGGATCCGGGTTGATGAGGTCTTCAGAAAGAAAATTCCGGGTTCCCTGCCAACTTTGCGATCGTTCAATAGAAATTTTGAATTTTTGATCAGCCTCAAGCGACTGCGAAGGAGAAAGATCAGAAAGATACACGATCTGAGACGCCTTAAATTCATTTAAATGCAAATAGGAATCGATGGCACCCGATGGAATATCCTTTTCAAGAGATTTGACCTTCTCAACGATCAAGTCCCAATCGTCAAAGACCAGAAGAAAATCTTTCGGAAAATAATCAAGGAAACTTCCCCTCAATAATTTCTTCGAATAGAGTTCAAGCTCCCAGGCAGGGAAAAGACGAGTCGTCTTCACTTCCTTCAAAGAAAGCTGTGTTTGAGGATCAAACTCACGCAAAGAAAAAATTGTATCTCCTTCAAATTCTAGACGCAGAGGAAATTCTGATGGAGGAGAATAAAAATCTATCATCCCTCCCCGAACCGCATATTCGCCCTTATTCTCAACTACAGCCTCTCTGTGGTATCCCCCCTCTTCTAAAAATTCCAAAAATTTTCGAAAGGGAATTTCAAAACCGAGCGACAAAGATAAAATTAATTTTTTAAACGCCATCGGATGAAGCACTTGATGAAGAATGGCGTCAATCGGAGTCACCACCCAATGAGGATTTTTGAAATTTAAAAGATTTTCTAAAACTGAAAATCGGTCTCCCACAATTTCAACATGGGGGGCAATATTCTCATGAGGTAAAGTTTCCCAGGGAGGGAAAAAATTGCAGGGAAGGGATGAGAAAAAACTTAAATCCTGATAGAAATGTTCTGCCTCAAGGGAACCCGCCGTTACCACCAGGGTCGTTACCTTCTTCTTTTCTGCAAGATAAGCGATCCATGCCGCCTTTGAAGAATCCCAAAGTCCACTCACTTGAACGGATGGCAAAGTGCCAAGTCCTTCCAATGTCTTCTGAAAAGAAGAGATGTGTTCTAGGATTGTGTGCATCATGCTTCAATCATCACCCAATTTTAAGGCAACAGAAGTTTAGCTACCATTCACCCTCGAGGGAATCGAGGTGGTTTTTGATGGAGCGTTGAAGTTGTTCGCGAGCATGGTACCTCGACGAATAGTCGAGGTGAGCGAACAACTTCGCCGAGCTCGTCCCGATCGCTGGTCGGGACGAGCGACTCCATCAGAAACTACCTCGGTTCCCGGGACTAACCTATTCAATTTTAAGGGCCTCTGTCAAAATCTCCACCACCCGATCAGCCCGCTCCTGTTCGGATTGAATAAGTTTCAAAACCTCTTTTTCCTTCGTCGTTAACTCCAAATTTCCAGAAACATCCTGATGGGTCCCTGATGGAAGCTTCGCAAAAATTTCAACCATATCCTTAATATTTGAATGAAGTTCCTTCATAGAACTAATCACCTCTTTCACATCTTTTAAATCTCGCCCTTCTGGCATAAACCCTCCTTTTATCAGCTGTAAGTTTTAGCTTAACATTATTTAATAATGAATAAACTATCGCAACATGATATTTTGTTAAACAAATGGATTCATGGCCAGATTACACACTTTCCAATTCCATCCACCAACTCTTCATGGAACTCGACTCCAAAGCCATTCGCGACCTTTTTCAGGAAGTAAAAAAAGAGAGTCGAAAACAAGGCATGATTTACGAAGAGTCCGATGGAAAAACCCGCGTCATCCCACTCATGATCCGTCCCCGTCTCATTCGGCCTCATCAAAGGGATTACTTTCTCAAAGTCTGCTATCACATGAATCAAGCCTACCAGAAATTAATCCAACTCTATTTTTCTCATCCTAAAATACAAACCCTCTTTCCTTTTACCCCCGAAGAAAAAAAATGGTTGAATGATTACTTCCCGAAAAATCCCAAAGCCCCGCATACGCTCATCACACGCTGGGATGCTAATACCAATTTCAGCGGTAGACAATGGAAAGCCTCTTTTCACTTTCTGGAAGTCAATGGGGTCGGTGTAGGCGGCCTTCACTATACGCCCACCGCAGAACGCATTATTTTAGAAGTGGTTCTCGGCGCACTCAGGAAGCGCGGCCATTCTCTCAAAATAAGGCCCAACGATGACGTGAGACAAATTCTCCTTTGGGAACTCCAATCCCATTTAAAATCACTGGGTCAAAAACGTTGTCACATTGGACTGGTCCTGGATGATCGAACCAAAGGAGGGCCTCTGGATTTTTTCTTTCTCGCAAAATTTTTTCAATCTCAAGGAATTCAAGCCATCGTTGTAGATCCGAGAGATTTACGTCTTAAAAAAGGCCAAATCATGGCAAAAGATTTACCTTTAGACATTCTTTATCGAGATAGCATGATTGAAGAATTGATCGAAATGGAAAAGGAAGAGAAAAAAACCTTATCAGCCATGCGCCAAGCCTTTCTTGAAAATAGGGTTGTTTCAGGACTCGGAGGAGAATTAGATCACAAAAGCGCCTTTGAAATTTTTACGAGCCCCTTTTATGAACGCTATTTCACTTTTGAGGAAAGAAAATGTTTCCGAAAACATGTCCTTTGGACCCGTCTCATTCGAGAAACAAAAACAACAGACCCGCAAGGCTCTTCCATTGACCTTTTACGATATGCCCTCCAACATCAGGAATCACTGGTCCTTAAACCGAATCGAGGCTATGGCGGAGCAGGTATTCTGATGGGAAAAGAAGCCCCTCAGAAAAAGTGGGAGCATATGCTTCAAGAGGCATTGAAGCAAACTGGATCTTACATTATTCAGGAACGATGTGCCGTGCGTAAAAAGAAATTTCCTGTTTTAGACGAAAAAAAGCGCATCGTTGAAAAAAATCTTAACGTCGTCTGTGGTTTTATCTATTCTCCCTATGGATTGGGCATTTTAGGGCGTGCCTCCCAAGCCAACATTGTCAATGTCGCCCAACAAGGAGGTATGACCACCATTCTCATTTGCGAGAATTCTAAAATACCTTGATTTTTTACATAAATATGCTAAAAATCAATTGATGAATAGAGAAATTGAGAAAAAAATCAATGAATGGAAGATAAACCCAAACAGAAAACCTTTGATAATCAAAGGGGCTCGCCAGGTTGGAAAATCCTATGCGATCGAGAAATTCGCTCGAGAAAATTTTGAAAATTGTGTGGTGGCCAATTTTGAAAAGCAAAAAGGGCTCTTTGAACTTTTTGAGGGGGATTTGAATATCACTTCTCTTTTAGAAAAATTGGAGCTTCTCCTGAAAACCAGAATTCTTCCTCAGAAAACCCTTCTTTTTTTGGATGAAATTCAAAAATGTCCTCGAGCGATCACTTCCTTACGCTATTTTTATGAGGAAAAACCAGAGCTTGCAGTCATTGCAGCGGGGTCTCTTTTAGATTTTGCGTTGGATCAAACATCGGTTCCCGTGGGTCGAGTGACCTATCTTTACATGCATCCTCTTTCCTTTTTTGAATTTCTAGGGGCCCTGGGAGAAAACATTCTCCAGGATTATCTTTTAAATCATCCCTTGTCCAATCAAGAGGATCCCATTCATACTCAATGTCTTGGACTTGTAAAAAAATACATGCAGATTGGAGGAATGCCGGAGGCCGTTAAAATATATCTCGACACAGGCTCCATCAGAGAGGTGACCCTCCATCACCAAAATCTGATTGAAACCTATCGACAGGATTTTTCTAAGTATGCCCCGAAAATTCCCTATGCCCATTTATTGTCGGTTCTTGAGAAAATTCCCCAACTCATTGGTCAACAAATTAAATATGCCCATATTGATCAGGAAATTCGCTCGACTTATTTAAAGGAGGTTATTTACCTTTTGGAAAGAGCACAAATTCTTTCTCGGGTTCGAGCTGTTCAGAACCCCCAGATTCCTCTTCTCGCCCATGCCTCTGACAAAGTTTTCAAAACGATTTTCCTTGATGTTGGGTTAATGCAAACCCTCTGCGGCGTGGACTGGAGTCAAGTTTCTGAAAAGGCAGACTTGACCGCTATCTATCGGGGCATGCTGGCAGAGCAGTTTGTAGGCCAGGAAATCTTGAGTTACACCTCAACCGAGGTTTCTAAACCCCTATTCTATTGGAAAAGAGAAGAACGCGGGGCTGCTGCTGAGGTGGATTACCTCATCGAATATGAAAATAGTTTAGTTCCCATCGAAGTTAAAAGTGATAAAAAAGGAAGACTCAAAAGCCTTCACTGGTACCTCTCCCATTTTGATCCCAAGAAGGCCTTTGTGGTTTCATCACATCCATCCGTCCAAATGGATAACATCTCCTGGATCCCATTCTATGGGCTCAAAGCCCTTTTTCCTTGATATCCCGCTAATATACCGTGTATATTAGCGACTATGTACAAGAGAATTTTAGAACCCCTTTTACCCCATCAAAGTTTTTTTCTCTTTGGCCCACGTCAAGTTGGGAAAAGCACCCTTTTGAAATCACTCCGTACTATATTTACTCTGAATCTTCTTATTTTTTAGACATCGCAGCTGCACAATTTTCGGAACAAGTAAATTTCACAGATGTTGGGCGCCAAGCGTTGGTGGCCTACAGTACCGTTCGAGAATTCTATTCAATCTTAGAAGACACGCTCATGGGATTTCTTCTCTATCCGTACTTAAAAAGCATTCGAAAACGCATGAGTCAAAGTCCTAAATTCTACTTTTTCGACAATGGCGTTACCCGTGCCATTCTTGGATCTCTAAGAAATCCCCCAAATTTTTTAGAGAAAGGCCGCCTTTTTGAGCAGTGGTTTATTCAAGAGGTGGATCGGATTAATAAATATTTTTCAAAAGATTGGAAGCTCTTCTTTTGGAGAACCAGCCACGGAGCAGAAGTGGATCTTGTCATTGAACAAGCAGGTAAAATGATCTGTGCCATTGAATGTAAATGTAAGCAAACGCTTTCACGAGCAGATCTGTCAGGGTTACATTCTATTCTTGAAGAACAACCCAAAATCCCTTGCTATATCGTCGCCCCAATTAAAACACCTCTAAAAATAGATACTGTCAACGTCCTCCCGCCTTTTGAAATGCTTAAAAGACTGAAAGAATGATGAACAAAAATCATCTTCCCTCTATTAAGACCCTTATCCCAGGCCCTCGATCAAAAGCGCTTGCAAAACGCCTCAAACACTGTGAGTGCTCAAGCATGATCCTCGTCAATGACGAAACCCTGATTGTTTGGGCCCGAGCAAAAGGGGCCAATGTCTGGGATGTCGACGGCAATCGCTATATCGATCTTACAGCTGCTTTTGCCGTGGCTAATGCCGGCCATACTAATCCTAGAATTGTTCAAGCCCTCGTAGAGCAAGCTAAAAAATTTCCTCATGGCCCTGGAGACATTCACCCGGCTGAAATTAAAATTCAATTTCTCGAAGCCCTCTCAAAAATCTGTCCAAAGCCTCTGGATACTATCATGCTGGGATGTGCAGGGTCCGAGGCTGTTGAAATTGCAATGAAAACAGCCTTTCTCGCCACGGGAAAACCGGGCTTAATCGTTTTTGAAGGGTCTTATCATGGGCTGACTTATGGAGCACTTTGCGCAACTTCCCTTTTTAATTTTTATCAACCTTTTGAGTCCCAACTTTCGCACCATACCTATCGACTCCCCTTTCCACATAAAGAGAAAGAAAAGGCCCTGCTTCATCAAATCACTCAACTCATTCAAAAAAAATCGATCGGAGCCATTTTAATAGAAGCCATTCAAGGACGTGGAGGGATTCGAGCTCTCTCTACATCTTTTCTAAAAGACTTACGCAAAATTTGCGATCATCATAAAATCATCTTAATTACCGATGAAATTTTTTCTGGCATGGGAAGAACAGGCCAATGGTTTGCTTTTCAACATAGTGGGATTATTCCAGATCTTGTCACCGTAGGTAAAGGGCTTTCCGGAGGATTTCCTATTTCTGCCTGTATCGGATCATCCTCCCTGATGAAGGTTTGGCCACGACATCATGGTGAGGCCCTTCATACCAGCACTTTCATGGGACATCCCATCGGATGTGCCATGGCCCTTGCCTCCATTCAAGAAATTAAACACCGAGGGCTTGTTAAGAGAGCTCGCATCATGGGCGAAAAACTGATTCCAAAACTTGAAAAATTACAAAAATATCCTGTTATTGGAGAGATTCGAGGCAGGGGCTTGATGATTGGAATTGAAATCATTGAAAACAAAAATGGAAAATCTTCTTCAGAAAAGGCACAAAAAATCAGTCATAGGGCGCTTCAAAAAGGGGTCATTCTTTTTACTGAAGGAGTGGACCAAAATATTTTAGCAATGACCCCACCCCTCACTATCAGCGACGAACAATTGAATGATGCTGTAAAAATAATCGAAGAATGCATTCGAGAAATCGTCAAACAATGACATCATCAGATCTTGACACCCAAATTCTATCCATCATTAACCAGGGGGTTGACCAACCCTTGTCTGATTCTGAGTTTAACAAAATTGCACTGGAACTTTTCGAATATCAATTCACCCATAATCTTCCCTATCAAAAATATTGTAAAAATCTAGACATAACTCCTTCCAAAATCTCTCACTGGAGCAAAATCCTCTTTGTTCCAACCTCAACTTTTAAAG
Source organism: Chlamydiota bacterium (assembly GCA_016178055.1). Lineage (NCBI taxonomy): Bacteria > Pseudomonadati > Chlamydiota > Chlamydiota bacterium. The sequence goes on from JACOUC010000047.1 coordinate 47,066, forward strand.
AAGCCGTGCTCTCTACCTTCCCTTCTTCAAAAGCAAAAAAAGTCTTTTATACCAGCGGTACCACCCTTAAAAAATCAGGACGCCACTATCTCGAAAATCTTATGCTCTATGAAGAGGCTCTTTTGACAAATTTTAAGAGCCATTTTAAAATTAAAAGCGAGCGCTGGCCCTTACTTGTTTTAACGCCCTCCCCCCTTGAAGCCCCTCACTCGTCTCTTTCCCATATGATGGGTTGTCTTCAAAGAGAAATTGGATATTCTAAGACTCAAACCTATTTCATTCAAAAAGGGCAACTCCTCATTCACCTGCTTCGAAAAAAATTAAAACAATTCATATCACAAAAAGAACCGGTTCTTATTTTGGGAACCGCTTTTTCTTTTGTTCATTTTTTAGATGCTTGTGCCCAACAAAAATGGGGCCTTAAACTTCCCATCGGTTCTCGTGTTATGGAAACAGGCGGTTTTAAGGGAAAATCTCGTGAACTGTCAAAAGAGAATCTCTATAAAGAAATCCAAAATATTTTAGGGGTGCCCTTGACCCATATCATCAATGAATACGGGATGACAGAAATGGGATCGCAGTTCTATGACAATACTTTAAAAAATAGAATAGAAAAAAAGAGAATGCCCGTTTATAAAAATATCCCGCCGTGGGTTAGAACTCGTATTCTCAATCCTCTCACTTTAGAGGAAGAACCTCCTGGAAAAGTGGGACTTCTTCAACACTATGATTTGGCCAATCGATCCAGCGTCATGGGAATTCTCACGGAAGATTTAGGAGTTAAAATCAAAGATGGTTTTGAAATTTTAGGCCGCGCTCCTCTGGCCGAGGCAAGAGGTTGTTCTTTAAACATAGAACAACAACTTATCCTAGGAAAAAACTTGCACTCCTGATAATTTTGCAGCTTGAACAAGACGATGATCTAACGTTGCAAGCCCTATTCCTTTGCGCTCTGCTAATTCCAAATAGGCTGCATCATAAGCAGACAAATGATAGGTTTGAGCAATTGAAAACAGTCGAAACACCTGATCATAACCAAGACTTAAATCTGTTTGGATTGGAAGATCTTGATAAAGCCCTATCACATAGGAAAACTGGCTCTCCAGTAACCTTTTTCTCAAACGGGCAGTCGTTAATGCATTGGATATCTCATACCACCAAAGAGCAGGAACCCAAAATTGACTTTTTTGTGACACCCTTGAAAGCAAACGATCAGCCTTACTCGTCTCTTCATCTCGCAGCCCCCAAGCTAATGCAAAAGAACAATCTAAAACCCAGTCTATCATTAATATCGACGACCCTCTTCAATCATTTCTTTCAACTTAAAAGTACCAGGAATACTTTTGCGAAGTTTACGAAACCCGGCAAGTACTTCCCGAAAATTCCGACGTCGAGTTTCTTTCGCGAGAGGAATCAACCTTGCCACCGCCTTCCCCCGTCGGCGAATGACAAAGGATTTTCCCTGCTCTGTTTCCCGTAAAAGCTCTGAGAGATGAGTCTTAGCCTCAAAGGCACTGACATCCTGTCCATGATCATATTCCATAAAAACCTCTTGTTGTTTTTCTAATAAACTAGTTTAATGAACTGGTTTAGATTTGTCAAGCGTGGAAAATTTCATGACCCAACAATACTTAGTCAACAAAACCTATTTCACCTCAGAACGTTATCCCGAAAACATTAAACAACGGCTTTTATCCACCATCCTTCAAACACTCAGAAAAAATCGCGAACGTTATTTGGCTCCCCTTTCCACTGAGAAAATTTTATCCAAACTTAACCAAGTCGTCAAACATTGGCTCAACCTTCAATCCCCCATTCGACAGAAAGCTGAAAACCTTCTTACCCAGACAACTGGTTGCTCCAAAGAAGTTATCTCAGAAGGACTCGACCTTGCATTCAATGAAGTCCGCCACCTCTTTCTAAGAAAAAATGCGAAAATCCTTTCACAATTTCCTCGACCACAACTTTCCAGTTTTATCTTTGGAGGCATGGTTCCTACCCCCATGCTTTTTGACATTTTTATGGGCCTCCTTCTGAAATCTGCTGTCATTGTTAAAACCCCTTCTCGAGCTCCCTTTTTTCCTATTCTACTCGCACACTCAATTTACGAAGTAGACCCCTCTCTGGGAAGCTGTGTTAAAGCCCTTTGGTGGCCTGGCGGAAAATGGAATCTTGAAAAAATGATCTTTAAAGAAGCAGATCTCATCCATGCCTACGGCGATGATAAAAGCATAAAAGAAATAGAGGCCCTGATTCCCCCAAAGAAAATTTTTATTAAGTTTGGCCACAAAGTGAGCTTTTCAGTGATAGGAAAAGAAAAATTAAAGGGGCCTTTACATCTTTTGGCAGAAAAAATGGCTTATGATATCTGTCTCTATGATCAGCAAGGATGCGTTTCTCCACACGTCATTTATTTAGAAAAAGTGAATTTTCTTAATCCCATTGCCTGGACTCGTGCATTGGCTGATGCCATGGAGAAAATGACCCGTAAATTTCCTCCTGGACACTTAAGCTTGGGCGAGGCTTCCCTCATCCATCAAATCCGAGGACAATATTCTTTAAGAGAAAAAACGCTCTGCCTTTCTAGTCACCCTAACCCAAATTGGACCGTGATCTATGAGGAAAATCCAGAATTTCATCCCTCATGCTTAAATCGTGTTATTTTTATTAAACCTATTGCCCACATTAAAAACCTTCCCCAAATTCTAAAAAAATGGAGAGGAAACTTTCAAGCGCTTGGATACGCTGTTTCTCCGGAAAGAAAAAAAGAAGTTGAAAGGATTTCAAAGAGTTTATCCATCCCCTTTCTCCTCCCCATCGGTTCCATGCAAAATACATCGTTCAAGGACCATATCGAAGAACGATTAAATCAATTGAGAAACAATTAAAAATTAAAAGTGAAAAATATAAAAGCTATCACTTAGCGGTCGATCGCTAAGTTATAGCTTTTTAATGAGCACCTGAAGCTTACAAACCAAAAAAGCTTGACGCATCTTACCAACTCCAATATCCTTTCCTCTTAAAAACAGTTCAGAGTTTAAAGCTTAAGGGGAAAATTAAGCACTCAAAGTCTTTAAACTGTTTTTTGCGCTTGTCTTTTTGAACTTTTAACTTTTAACTTTGAACTTTAAACTGTCGTTAGTGCCGGGATAGCTCAGTCGGTAGAGCAGAGGACTGAAAATCCTTGTGTGGGCGGTTCGATTCCGTCTCCCGGCACCGTATACCTCCCATCAATAAAGGATTACAACTTATGGAAAGAACAAGAATCTTTAGGAATTCTCAAATTATCATTTTAGGCCTGTGTATCAGTGCTGCAACGATTGTTTCAACACTGATTCTTTCAAAGAGTCTGATGCAAATAAAGAAATTCACGAATGAGGTCATCACCGTTACGGGATCGGCGGAAAAGAAAATTTTATCAGATTACAGTGTTTGGAAGGTCTCTTTTTCTAGAAGAGCACATGAATTGACCAAGGCCTTCTCCAGCTTAAACACGGATCTTCTCAGGGTCAAAACTTATCTGCTTGGAAGAGGTTGCACTGAACAAGAAATCATGATTTCTCAAGTGAATACAGAAATCATCTTTAAGCGAAACCGTCGTGGCTATAGCACCAATAAAATCGAAGGATATTCCTTAAGTCAAACCATCGAAATAAGATCTTGGAATGTTCAAAAAGTCATGGACATTTCACGTTCCTCCACAGAATTAATCAATGAAGGAATTGAAATCATTTCAAACCCTCCCGAATTTTTCTACACCAAACTTTCCGAGTTAAAACTCGAAATGCTGGCCCAAGCAACCCTGGATGCAAAAGATCGGGCTGAAAAAATGATTCAAACAACAGGAAACAAAATAGGAAAAATGCGCTCAGCAGAAATGGGGGTTTTTCAAATCACCCCTGTGAATTCCTATGATGTCTCAAGCTGGGGAATGAACGATACTTCTTCTCTGGAGAAAAAAGTAAATGCCGTTATCCACGCTGAATTTGGCATTGAAGAATAAAAAATCCTCTCCTCAAAGAGAGAGTAAAAGATTGATTAAATCTTTCCAACGAGATCAAGACCCGGCTTCAATGTTGTTTTTCCAGGTTCCCAACTGGCAGGACAAACCTCACCCTTATGCTCACGAACAAACTTTGCTGCTTGAAGACGACGAACCAGTTCAGAGGCATTTCGCCCAATGCTGTTGTCATGAACTTCAATCGTCTTCAAAATCCCATCTGGATCAATGATGAAGGTTCCTCTCAAGGAAAGTCCCGCCTCTTCAATATAGGTTCCAAATTCTCGGGCTAATTTTCCGGTCGGGTCCGCAATCATCGGATATTGAACCTTTTTAATGGATGGAGATGAATCGTGCCAGGCCTTGTGGGTATAGACAGTATCCGTACTCACCCCAAAAACTTCTGCTCCTAGTTTTTTAAATTCCTCATATTTCTTCGCTGCATCCTCAAGCTCGGTTGGACAAATAAAGGTAAAATCCGCTGGGTAAAAAATAAGAACCATCCACTTCCCTCGATAATCAGCAAACCTAATTTTCTTCACTTCATCATTCATCAACGCATCAACTTCAAAATCTGGGACTTTATGGTTAATTTGAATCATCGTTTTTCTCCTCAAATATCATTTGATTGAATATCCATCAAAATACACTTGAAGCAAAAGCCTAGCACAAAGAATGGCTTAAAAACCAGCTCTTTCGAAAAAATATAAGTAATGGTATCATTCAGACTATCTAACGACTCGAGCGCAAAAATGAAAGAAGTCGCAAAGTTGCTGAACAAAATGCACCAAGCAGGTGTGATCACAAACTATGCCCTCTTTGGAGCTCTAGCTCAAGTGAGATACACTGAACCCGTTTCAACCTTAGACGCCGATGTACTTGTTGCGATACCATCGCCCAATCGGTTGGATATTCTAAATGCCATTTATCAGTTCTGTTATCAAGAGGGATATTCTACAGAAGGTGAAGCCATCCGCGTTGGGGCATGGCCAGTCCAATTCATTCCCGTTTTTAGTCCCCTCACACAAGAAGCCGTGGAACAAGCAGAAACAGCGGATTTCGAAGGAGAACCCTTTCGTGTTATACGTGCCAAACATCTGGCTATTATTGCCCTCAGTGTTGGAAGGGCTAAGGATTTTGCGAGAATTCTTGTATTGCTTGAATCAAAAAGCGTGAACCGTGAAGAAATTAGAGAGCTCGCATTTCAACATCATTTGTCAGAGGCGTGGAATAAATTTGAAAAGAGATTCCTCAATGAATAATATTCAGAAACTGTTCAAACGACAGGCCCAGTGGCAGAAGAAACGAGCATTTCTTTCCTGGTCAGAAAAGATTCATTGGATTGAAATGGTTCGGGAAACGATTCTCCAGCTCCGAAAGAAAAAATGACGGAGGGGCTCGAACCCGCGACCTCCGCCGTGACAGCGCAGCACTCTAGCCAGAATTTCTCACAAACTTCCGTCACGAAGCCGAGCGAGAGGTTTCCTGACGAGGCCGCAGGTCCAAAATGCCCGGAAGCATCGTTTGCACTATGTTGAGGACATTTTGGACCGAGAACGAAGTCAGGAAGCCTTGAGTCGCCTTGTCCTCCAATGAAATACGCTCGAGCACTTGCTCACGGGATTGGCAATACGGGCAAGTACAATGTCCTTGAACATCTAACCATCCTAAGTCTGATCTCTAAAATTGTTTGAGTCTCTGGCTTCACCTTAAACGATTCTGAAATTCGGTATCCCCCCACCCAAAGAATTTTATCTTTAGATAAAAAAAGAGGGATTGCTTCCCGTAACGATCGAGGAATTTTCTGATCGATTAAAATCTCTTTTATTTTTTTGAAAGTCCCAAGGCCAATAGGATCATAAAGATCTCCCGCCTCACGTGAGCGAATGAGCAAAGAATCTACGCAAGACCCATCAAAATGTTCTACACGTTCTACCTCTCCTTCCAGAGATAACTCTTCTAAAAAATTTCCCAATGAAACTTGATTTTTTCTCTCTTCTATCTCCTCTTCTTTCTTCATCCAACGAACGAAAATTTCATACTTGAATGGATCCGTCAAAATCATTTTTTCACCCGGGATCAAGAGTGTTTGACAGGGAAATCCACTCTTCGCTTCTCTTTGCCCCATAAAAATTCGATCGAAGTCTAGCCAAACTTCCAGCCCTTGAGGAAGTTCAAGACTTCGACCTGATTGAGAAGAAGAAAGGAAGGATAAAACATTTTTGACATGAACAAATGAAAGTTCTTCCCCCTTTGTCAGTTCTCGAAAGAGGTTTCGAATCAATCGTGTCTGAAGAGCCTGAGGCAAGATTTTAAAGGAATGTGCATTAAAAAATAAATTTCGATCCTCCTTTTGAATTTCAGATGCCCTGATGCGTTGAATCTCGTCATTTAAATATTTGTTTTCACACTCGAGCGTTTCCGAAAGATGATTTAAGTGATCCACTACCTGAGGATTAAATTCTTTTTCTAAAAGAGGAATGAGCACCTTTCTCACCCGATTTCTTGTAAAAAAAAGGTTATCATTGGAAGCGTCTTCACGCCACTCAAGTTTTTTTTCTTTTAAATATTCCCTGAGTTCATTGCGAGAAATAAAAAGCAAGGGACGAATGAGAGTTAAAGGGCCTAAGGATCGGGCCGGTTTCATTCCTTGAAGTCCTTCAGGTCCTGTTCCTCTCAAAATTCTAAGCAGTATCGTTTCTGCCTGGTCTTCCCGTGTATGTCCCGCAGCAATCTTTTGAGCACCGCATGCTTGCGCCACCTCTTCAAAAAAAGAATATCTTGCATCTCGTGCTGTTTCCTCCAAAGAAAGATTTTCATCTTTGGCCAGAGTCTTAATATTCATTTTTTTCGAGAGGAATGGAAGACGAAGAGCCTCTGCTTCTTTTTGAACGAAGACACAGTCTTTCTGAGATTCATCCGGACGAAGTTGGTGATCGAAATGGGTTACCAATAGATTGATTTCTAAACGCAAGCTTAAATCGTAGAGGAGATGAAGAAGAGCGATAGAATCCCCCCCACCTGAGACCCCAACCAACACCTTGTCGCCAGAATGGATCAGCTTTTTATTCTGAATATATTCAAATACACGATCCTGCAATGATTTCATTTTATCCTTTGACGTTTCAAACTCCCTTTTGTACACTGGTTCTACCCATTTTTGGAACAAGAAATTTATTTGCCAATCGAAAGCCTAAAAGGAGGATAAAATGGCCTATGTTATTACCGAAAAATGTTTAGGGGAGCGTTATGCATCTTGCGCTTCTGTTTGTCCTGTTGAATGCATTCACCCCGGTGATTACCAGGGAAAAGAATTCATGATCATTGATCCGGAAGTTTGCATCAGCTGCGGACTCTGCCTTCCTGAATGCCCCATCAATGCCATTGTTGATAGCGAAGATCAAGATCCAACCTGGGCAAAAATTAATATCGAACTCACTCCATCCTATAAAGGAAATCCTCCTGCAACGGAAAGAGCCCGAAACGATCCTCCTCGAAGGCCCGATAATAAATTGGTTCAATAACCATTAAAGGCTGTTTGAGAATGTAGGGGTCCGATTCACCTGTCCCGAGCTATGTCGAAGGATCGGACCCGTTCCTTGAGTGTCGGATCGCATGAATGCGACCCCTACAATGTCTCCCAACTCATTTCATTCCTCCCTTAATGCGGTTGCCATTTTAACCTTACAAGCCGATCGAGCGGGAAGAATCCCTCCAAGAAGGCCCATCACAAGCGCAAAAAGAAAAGCCTCAGAGAGAATTCCTAATGTCACTCGAAATTGAAAGGTGATTTCCGAAAACATCGGGCTTAAAGTGGTTAGGGAAATTCCATTGACAACAAGTCCCATCAAAGATCCGACAAGGACCCCTCCCAAAGCAATGAGCCAAGACTCAATTAAAATAGCTAATAAGATATTTCTATTTTTAAATCCCATAAATCGCAAAGTTGCAATTTCCTGAATTCTTCCTGCGACCGCAGCATACATTGTATTCATGCCACCAAAGATCGCCGCAATGGCCATGAGTAGTGCCACAATATTGCCCAAAACGTGGATTTGAGAGAGGGCCTCGCTTTGCTCTTCATAATACTCAATCTCTCCCATGGCCTTGACATGGAGACGAGGATCATCCGTCAACCTTTGATTAAGTTCCTTCTCTTCTTTTATACTTTTAAGCTTAATCGTCACGCAAGAAATTTGATCTTTCCTTTGATCTGACAATAAATCATTGAGATCCACCCAAATTTCAGAATCATAAGAGGTTCCATTCCCATCTAAAATTCCAACCACCGTCCATTCCCCACGGCTAAACCTCAAATGGTCTCCGACCCGATATCCCCCCAACCTTTCAGCGACGGCCCGGCCCATGACCATCCCTGATCCAGCCAGATTAGAATGACCTTCGCTCACACGAACATTTTCATAAACTTTGAAAGCGATGGGAAGAACGCCTCGAAAACGTGTGGGTTTGCGTTGACCTCTTCCATTTTTAACAGGGATGGGAATTCCAATATGATATTCGGGAGAAACCAAGGGCTCACCTTTAGAGGTGGTCTTTGCTTCTGGAATCGCTTTAAGCTGAGTCAAAATCTCTCGATCTAAAACACTGAATTCAGTTGCAACACTTCCATCCCGCATCAAAATGATATTATCCACTGAGCCCGTCGATATCACAGCCGACCGTATTCCTTCCGTAAAGGCCATGAGACAAATAAAAATGCCCACGGTGAGTCCCATGCCAACAATGGTCATGGTCGTCGTTGTTTTACGAACCCATAAATTGCGAATGCTGTATTTTAAAGGCAAAGCCATAATTTAATGTGCCTATGTATGAATAAGTTTTGACACCAACTGTAAAAATCCAAAAATCAAACATCAAAAATCAAAATGACAAATCAAAATTTAAAATGTCTCCCTTTAGTAGCATTTTAAATTTTGGATTTTAATATGTCATTTTGCATTTTGATTTTTGGATTTTAAATTTATTAAAACTAAAACCTAGACCCTTATCCTTTATCGCTTATTTATCCCACTCTTCTTAACGTATTTGTAATCGAAAGCCTCGCAGCATGAAGGGCAGGAACGAGTCCGCTTGAGAAACCAATAGCGATAGAAATGATGAGCCCTATGGCTAGCGTTTCTGGATCCACCACAAAATAGCTAAAAGGTCCCAATCTTAAAGAGACCCCATAAAATTTAAAGAAAAAATAAGCTCCAAAAGAACCCAGAGCTCCCCCGACAAAGGAAAGCAAGGTCGACTCTGACAGCAATAAACTTAAAATGAGTTGGCGGGTAAAACCCAAACTCTTTAAAACAGCAACCTCGCGAGAGCGCTCCCGCATCGACATTGCAATGGCATTGGCCGTAATTGAAACACTGGAAACAATCACCAAAAAAGAAATGGTTCGAATAATCCATTCAATGGGACTAAAAGAAGACATAAAATCGCTGAACGCAGCTTTTTCAGTTAAAGTTTCTGTCTGGACAGGCCGATTCTCGAACATCTTGTCGATTTGGGATGACAAATGGGCAATCACATCTAAGCTAGGGATTCGAATGGCCACACTGTGCGCAACATCTGGACGGCCCAAGACCTCATTCAAATAATCATAATGAAGAAGAATATTATCCGCTGCAATCCCGCTGGGAACCACTCCTACAATTTTAACTTCAAGCCTCGCATTCGCATTGGCCGCATCAAGTGTCACGATATGACCCACCTTCCACCCATAACGATCCATCACCTGTTTTCCAACCAAGGCAACGGTTCGGTCTCCCTTTTTAAAAGCCTCGCGCTCAACTTCAGGAATGTCCTTAAAATCCTTTCTCATCCAATCAATCCCTTGTGGTGTAATCGAAATGGTAAAGATCGGTTCTTCCCCCTCTTTCTTGGGTCGAATAATCACAAAAAGATTGGTGGATAAATCCAACACCTCTGGAATTTTACGAATTTCACCGATATAAGAAAGCGGAACTCCCCCATTCATAAAGGTGGCATGCCTATCTCGAGTAATCACGACCAAATTCTTTTCTGTTTCAGTCATAAATCTGCGGAGGGTCGATAGCACACAATCCAAAGCACAAAAAAGAAAGAGGGAAACCCCAATATTAAGAAGGGTCAAAAAACTCCTCCGCTTACTTCTAAAGATATTTCTAATAATTAAAGGGATGAAACGCATTTTTACTGTCCCCTTTCCACCAAATCTCCCTTTTCCAAATGGAGGGTTTTCTTTGCATGAGAAGCCGCCTTTGGATCATGGGTCACCATCAGAATTGTCTTTTTGAACTCTTGATTCAAGAGTTCAAGAAGTCTCAAGATTTCTTGAGCGGACTTAGCATCTAAGTCTCCGGTCGGCTCATCGGCCAAGACAATTTTAGGATCCGCTACAATCGCTCGAGCAATGGCCACCCGCTGCTCCTCTCCCCCTGAAAGTTGATTGGGAAGATGTTTCATTCGGGCCTCTAGCCCAACAATGGTGAGCACCGTCTTCACCCGTTGGGCCCGTTCAGCCTTCGACATTTTGAGGAGTAAAAGAGGAAGTTCCACATTTTCAAAAGCGGTGAGAACAGGAATTAAATAATAAAACTGAAAAATAAAACCAACTCGCCTCGACCGCCAGGCCGCTAATTGAGTTTCTGAAAAGGGAGTGATATCCGTATCTTGAATAATCACTTGCCCCGTACTGGGCTTGTCAATTCCAGCGATCAGATTAAGAAGCGTTGATTTTCCGGATCCTGAAGGGCCCATCAAGGCTAAAAATTCACCTTCCGTAACGGATAAATCCAGGTCCTGTAAGACATGAAGCCGTTCACTGCCTCTTGAGAATTCCTTGCTCACTCCTTTAAGCTGAATAATGCTATCTGTGTCCATGATCTTCCTTCTCTTTCCTATTTCACTCTGACCCTGACCTTGATCCCATCTGAAAGAACCTTTTCGCTTTTAATAATCAATCGATCTCCCTCAGCCAATCCTGATTTCACCTCGCACGATTCACCTTCCTTCGCGGAAGAGAGCTCTATCCATTTCTGAATGGCCTTCCCATCGTTCAAAATGAAAACAGAGGGTGATCCATCTTTTTGAACCGCTGATGCGGGAATCAAAATTCTGGGCGTCAAACTTTCTTCAGACACCTTTTTTTCAGACAAGAACGTCAACTTTGCGCTCATCTGAGGCTTTAGCTTTTCATCCCGATCCAAAATTTTTACCTTCACTTGAACCGTTCCCTTTTGCCGATTAGCCATCGGTGCAATCTCCTCGACTTCTCCTTTATAGGATTGACGCCCCGTCGCATCCACCGAAACCACGACCCCTTGTCCAAGATCAATTTGATGCACATCAGATTCAGAAATATCGGCCTCCACTTGTAAATGATTTAAGTCCGCAAGCTTGTAAATCCCTGTGTCTTTCCCAGCCTGAAGTTCAAGATTGGGATTTACAATTTCCCCAATCTCTGACAAGCGTTCCAAAACAATTCCATCGATCGGAGAAATAATCTGGGTGTTTTTCCATTGTGCCTCCGCCAATTTTTTTTGAGCCTTTTTAACGTGAAAATCTGTTTTTGAACGGTCAAAATCAGCCTGACTAATCACTTTTTCAGCAAATAAATTTTGCGCCCTCTTTAAATTCGATTGAGCTTCTTTCAAATTTGCTTTTGCCAATTCTAGTTGCGCTTCTGCTTCATCATCATCCAATCGAGCAAGAAGATCACCCAACTTTACATGAGCCCCTTCTTCAAAAAACATCTCCTTCAAGCGACCTGGAATTTTTGGCCCAATCACTGCCTCCGTTTTAGAAATAACATACCCTCCTGCAGTTAGAATCTGAGAGTTTGAAAAGGGGCGAGATAGGGATATTTCCATCACTTCAACTTCAATGGGGCGGGTCGTTCTAAAAGCTCTTAAAGAAAGACCTGCCGCACATAAAAGCCCAACAACCAGAAACCATTTCCATGGAATTTTCCATTTTGATTGAGGCTTCGTAACAGAAGAAGCCTCATCTTGAATCACCAAACGTTTCAAATTGCGAAGCCTCACATCATCTTTGGTTTCATCCATACAGTTTTCATTATACTGTAGAAAGAAAAAGAATATAGATTAAAATAAACTGTAAGCGATAAGCGATAAGTGGTAAGTTTAAGTGGGTTGTATTAGGAATGGAAAGAGTATATAAACATAGACATACTCGTTTTCGTAGCTAATTTAAAACTCAAAAATCAAAATGCAAAATGACATATTAAAATCCAAAATTTCTAGTGCTATTGCAAGGAAAATATTTTAAGTTTTACATTGTCCGACAAGATTTTTGATGATTGATTTTTGGATTTTCATGGTGGAGATACATCAATGAACAATGAGTTAACCTATACAAATCAATCTCTCAAAATTGCTAACCGTATTTTCCGCTCAAGACTTTTGATTGGAACAGGAAAATTCTCTTCCGGGAAAATCATGGCTGAAGCGATTGAAGCTTCAGGAGCAGAGTTGGTTACAGTGGCTCTGAGACGAGTCGATCTGACCCATCCTGAAGAAAATATTTTGTCATTTATTGACCCCAAAAAATACCTCCTTCTCCCTAATACTTCTGGAGCACAAACGGCTGAGGAAGCGGTACGGCTAGCCAGACTGGCTCGAGCCGCTGAGATTTCAAATTGGATAAAATTAGAAGTTACCCCTGATCCCCGCTATCTTCTTCCAGACCCGATTGAGACCCTAAAAGCTGCTGAAATTCTCGTGAAAGAAAATTTTGTTGTCCTTCCTTATATCCATGCCGATCCTATTCTCGCAAAACGTCTCGAAGAAGTGGGGACAGCAACGGTCATGCCCCTGGGGTCCCCCATCGGATCGAATCAAGGAATTCGAACCAAAGAATCCATTCAAATTATCATTGAACAAGCTAAAATCCCTGTCGTGGTAGACGCAGGCCTTGGAAGTGCATCGGACGGCGCTGAAGCCATGGAAATGGGAGCTGACGCTGTTTTGATTAATACCGCCATTGCGACATCTCTTAATCCTGTCCTCATGGCTACTGCATTTAAGCTTGGGGTAGAGGCTGGACGAAAGGCTTTTGAGGCTGGGCTTTCGCCTCGTCGTTCTACCGCTCAAGCTTCAAGCCCACTGACAGGTTTTTTGGAGCCTGTTTCATGAGTTTCGCTTCTATTCTCGAAAAGCTTCCTCTGGACCTCTTCGTAAAAATTTTACAAGAAACGACCCCTGAAAAAGTGAAACAAAGCCTGAATGCTCCTATCAAAAAAATAGAAGATTTCATTCATCTCATTTCTCCTGCGGCAACTCAATCTCTTGAGAAAATGGCCCAGGCTTCTCACGAACTTACGCTTCAGCGATTTGGACGCATCATTCAATTTTATGCTCCCCTCTACGTTTCCAATGAATGTGTCGACACGTGCACATATTGTGGGTTTAACCGTGAAAATGAAATTGTCCGTTTGACCCTCAAACCTTTAGAAGTTCTGAAAGAAGCTCGTTTTCTGATGAAACAAGGATTTCGCCATCTCCTATTGGTTTCAGGAGAACATCCCCGATCCACCCCTCCTGAATATATTGCGGAAGTCACTCGACTCCTCCATAAAGAAGTTTCTTCTCTTTCTCTTGAGCTTGCGCCACAGACCGAGGAAATTTACCGTCAATGGGTTCTTGCAGGGGCTGATGGATTGGTGGTCTATCAGGAAACGTATCAAAAAGACATGTATGCCCAAGTTCATTTGGCTGGAAAAAAGAAAAATTTTCTCTGGCGCTTAGAGACTCCTGAACGGGGAGCGGCTGCCGGAATGAAACGTCTTGGGATTGGAGCCCTGCTTGGACTTTCAGACTGGAGAAAAGATGCCATTGCTTTAGTCACTCACGCCCAATACCTTCTTAAAACATGCTGGCGATCAAGCCTGACCATCAGCATCCCCAGAATTCGGCCTGCTGTAGGCGGTTTTACCCCTGAATATTTCATTTCTGATCGCGAATTTACCCAACTTATTTGTGCCCTCAGGCTTTGCCTACCCGATGTAGGGATTGTCCTTTCGACAAGGGAACATCCCAAACTTCGCAACGGACTTATTTCCTTGGGTGTTACCCAGATCAGCGCCGGTTCCAGAACCGAACCCGGTGGTTATGAAAATCCCAATGCTGCCGGCGAACAATTTGAAATTGAGGATACCCGTAGCCCCCAAGAAATGGCTGAAACTGTACGCAAGCTTGGATATGAAGCTGTTTGGAAAGATTGGGATGGGGCACTCAATTAAAATTTCGGATTTCGAATTGCGAACTTCGGATTTAAAAACAAAAGTTATTTTTTGCTTTCTAAATATTCATTCCTAACATCCGAGATTCGACATCCGAAATCCGAAATGAATAAAAGAGGAACAATTATGGAAATTATTCTCAATGGTCAGAAGAAAATATTAGATAAAAAAATGTCGCTCATCGAATTGATTCATCAACTCGGGTTAGACGAAAAATGGGTGGTAGCAGAATTGAATGGCGAAGCCCTCATTAAAAAGGATTATGTTCAAACTTTTCTTTCAGCGGGGGACCATATCGAACTGGTCCGTGCGGTTTCAGGAGGATGAATTTAAATTGCGGATTTCGAATTGCGGATTGCGGATTTAAAAGCA
>JACOUC010000048.1 GCA_016178055.1 Chlamydiota bacterium
CATGGCGCTATAAAGTGAATTTGGGCGATAGAGGACTCGCCCTATCATTCGACAGGGCGCCCTGATGAATATCAGGGCGAACCTCTGGAATGATTCATGGCGCTATAAAGTGAATTTGGGCGATAGAGGACTCGAACCTCTGACATCCACGGTGTAAACGTGGCGCTCTACCCGCTTGAGCTAATCGCCCATTAAAAATCTATTATTTTTGTCCAGACCCCACGGGCAACATTAGTCGCTCTACCCGCTTGAGCTAATCGCCCTTCATTTTGCACTTTTAATTTTCTTTTTAATAATGGGCTACGAACATAATGTTTTTCACGCATGATGTTCAAGTAAATAGTTTGTTTCTGGGTTAAAGATCAATTGGAGCATGATACAATTAAAAGGTTATGCAATCAAATAACATATCTTCCAACAATCATGCTTGTTGCCAAACCACTCCTAAAAAATGGGTCTGGTACAGGGATCAATTGATCATCTCTTTGGTCTTTTTGGCTGTTTTTTTATCCTTAGGGCGTTTCGTTTCGCTGCTCAACCCCTTTCAACTTGCGTTCTGGCATTTTGTTCGAATGATTTGGTGGGCCGTTCTGGCTGGGATGATTTTGGGTGGGTTGATTGATTATTATATTCCTAAAATTTACATCTCAAAATATTTGGCTCGTCGTCGAAAGCAAACCATTTTTTATTCGGTGGGACTCGGTTTTTTAATGAGTGCTTGCAGCCATGGTATTTTGGCCCTTGCGATGGAGCTTCATAAAAAGGGGGCTGGGGGCCCCGCGGTAGTGAGTTTCCTTTTGGCCAGTCCCTGGGCCAATCTACCTGTGACATTCCTTCTTGTAGGATTTTTTGGGATCAAAGGGGTTCTCATTATTTTTTGTGCTTTGGTTGTGGCGATTGTGACGGGGCTCATTTTTCAAAAATTGGAGGCCAGAGGTCTCATAGAGAAAAATATTCATGAAATTTCAGTGGATGAAGATTTTTCGATTTTGGAGGATGTGAAACATCGCTGGCAAGCCTACCCTTTCAGTTCAAAAGCTCTTTGGAAAGATGCCCTAGGCATTGTTCGGGGGATGTGGGAACTTTCAGAGATGATCCTGGGTTGGATTTTAATCGGGTCTATTTTAGCAAGCCTCGTTTCTGCGTATGTTCCCTCCCATTTTTTTCATCATTTTCTAGGATCTTCTTTCATGGGGTTGGGCGTAACGCTTGCCTTTTCAGCTCTTCTGGAAGTATGCTCCGAAGGGACAGCTCCGTTGGCTTTTGAAATTTACAAACAAACAGGGGCCTTAGGAAATAGCCTCGTTTTTCTAATGGCGGGAGTAGCGACAGACTATACAGAAATCGGACTCATTTGGACAAATCTTGGAAAAAAAACAGCGCTTTGGATGATG
The DNA here is from genome assembly GCA_016178055.1 of Chlamydiota bacterium. Lineage (NCBI taxonomy): Bacteria > Pseudomonadati > Chlamydiota > Chlamydiota bacterium. Next base: position 1,395 of record JACOUC010000048.1, read on the forward strand.
GGGATTTCTATTCCTCAGATATTATTTTTGGGATGGTTATTAAATCTATTAAGGGTTTAAGAGCTGCTCTTTTTCCTCAGATAAATTTCTCTTAGTTCAGATTCAAGAATTTCAGTGAGTCGATCAAGTTTTTTTCCTAAATCAAAGGTTTCTAATATTTCTTGTTTGGCATGAAAATCAATATTTGAAGTATGGGCTACAATGCTGGAGAGTTCTTCCGAATCGGTCATTTTTTCAAGGGTACGTAGTTCATCTTCGTGACCCTTTTTTGTTCTTAACACTTTTTCAATGAAGAGCTTTAAGAGTTTCTTCGTTTTTGTGACAATCTCTTTAGATTCTGCGGACGTCTCTTCAATGGGATTCACCTTTGCAATTGGATAAGGTTCCCACTGAAGATATTCAGAAATTTTTGCACGGGTAATCCCTTTTAAAATGATGTTGGAATTCCCTTCTGTATTTTGAATCGAGAGTTTGACATATCCAACACCGACCACATCATAAGCCGGAAATGGCTCTTGATAAGCCTCCCATCCTTTTTTGAGAAGAGAAATAGCCATCAGGGAATTCCCCTTCATACAGTCCTCTAGCATTTGTTGGTAACGTGGCTCAAAGATATAGAGCGGTAATTCTACATGGGGAAAGAGAATGGCATTGGGTAGGGGAAAAACAGGAACCTTCTCCCCTGCATGTACTTTTAATCTTTCAACAACCTGAGATTTCATAGTTATAATCTAACCTGATTTGGTAAGATATTCAAGGGAGGATTAAATAAAATTTAGCCTAACCTTCTATTAAGTCCATAACAAAAAGTATGTTTATTTCTTGCAAATTGGTAAAATGAACCCTTGTCTCCAGTTTCCTGTCGACAGGCAACCGTAACTGGTGACCGGTGACTTTTTTGTACTAGAAAGGGGGTTAGAATGAAAACCTTGATGCAAATTTTAGTAGGGATGATCGTTCTCTTTAGCATTTTATTTGTGACAGCCCAAATCGTTATCAACCGCCCTTTCTTTTGTGAAAAAATAACGCATGCTTTAAGTGAAAAGCTTCATCGCCAGGTTTCTCTCGAAGGATTAAGTTTAAGTGTCTTTCCTTCCATCGGCCTCCACTTGAAGGAATTCAAGATTTTAGAGAAAAATAAAAGTGATGTTTTTGCCCGGTTGGGTGATTTACAAATTCGGGCAAAATTCTTTCCTTTATTCAAAAAGCAGGTGATCGTCAATGACATCATTATAGAAGAGCCCGAAATGAATATTGTTAAAGAAAGTCAGGGAATTTTTAATTTTAGTGATTTGGTTTCTTCATCTCCAGCTCCTTCCACTCCTTCTACTCCTGCGAAAGGGATTTTAGAGAGATCTTCTAGTCCTCGTACGGTCTCCGTTGGGAAAATACACATCAACAATGCCAAATTTTCTTACAAAGAAGTTCTTCCTTCAGGGGAAACCCAACTTTTTGAGATCAAAGGTTTAGATATTCATATCGACCATTTTTCTCTAACAGATCCTGTTCAAGTTCGTGCGGTTTCATCCTCAGGAAAAGCCTCTCTTAAAGGGATCGGTTTAAGTCGGTATGATCTAGAAAAAACCCTTACGGGTCATGCTAAACTTGAATCGAAAGAGGGAAAAATTCTTGGCAAAAATATAACACAGGAAATTTTGTCTAAAATGAATCAACCTATTTTAATAAAATTTTTGCCTGGGCTTGCCAAATTGATTCAGGAGAGAGATCAAGTTCTTCCGGAAACTCGATTTACCGATTTTGTTGTCGATCTCGATATTGGAAATGGAAAGATCAATCTCGAAAAAGCAGGTCTTACGACAGCAGATCTTTCTTTAAGGGCCAGTGGCCCCATTGATTTTTCCTTTCAAGCTAATCTCGGTGCCCATATTGTTTTTTCAAAAGAACTCACAGAAAAAATGACACAAGGACAGGACCTTTCCAATAAGCTTCCTTATGAAAATGGAGGTCTTCATATCCCTGTTAGAATTACAGGACCGCTCTCCAAACCGGTTATTGTCCCTGATTTGGGGGTCATTTTAAGTACTCTGACCAAGGGTGAGCTTTCAGACAAAATAGGGGGTTTTTTAAGAGGTGGAAAAGGAAAGAAATGACAATCAATCAGTTCTTAAGCTTTTTCAATTATTCTATTCTTAACTCATTATAAGAAAATGAGTTAAGAAATTTTAAAATGATAATTTTAAGAATATATCGTTCAATATTGAACGATATATTCTTCTTAAGAGTAAAAAAATAAAACTTTACAGCTCTGGGGAGTGTCTATATAAGTGAAAGCTTAAAAAGGAGGCTACCCAAACAAGATGAAAATAACCCAAAGGATTCTAGTATTTGTTACAGCGATGATTTTTTTATATGACATCAGTGCTTCGGCTATTACCACGAATTTTACCTTTAAGAAAAAGGAGATTCAAAGTCACATCAATGTTGCAAATTTTGGCAAATTGAGTGAAGCCGTGGATTATTTCTTAGAGGCTTCTTGCGGGGATAAAATTGATCCAGCCTCTCGTCAGGAATTTGGAGTTCTCTTTGAAACAGAAGCTGTTGAAATGCATCTTTATGGAAAAATTGTTTTTAACGAATTAAATCTTTTGAAAAGCCGTGAAGAACGATTGTCCGTTCGGTACCAACTTTGCAAAAAGATTTTTATTTCCCTCTGGAAAAAAACACACGACAATCCTAGAATGAGAGAGCTTTTTAAAATCCTTAGGGCCTCTCAGAATGCGAAAAGGTAATTTAGATTTGGATGTAAAAATAAAATTTTCTTGTTCGACGCTTTTTTTTCTATTCGCTTTTCTATATTTTAACTGTTTTGGGATAGAGGGGAGCCCCTCGCAAAATGATTACAAAATCTATATCGTAAAGAAAGGGGACACCCTTTTTTCCATTAGCCACAGATGGGGTATTCAATTAACAAGATTAATGGAAGTGAATCATCTTCAAAATCCTAACAAGATTCATCAGGGTCAGAGTCTTATGATTCCTGTTGTTGTGAAAGAGATGGTAAAACCTCCTTTAAAAGTCGATTTATCTCCAAAAAAGGTTGTTGCACCTCTCCCCTCTATTGCCCCTCCTCTTTCTAAAGATGAATTGGATTTAGATCCTTCTATTTCTCCAGAGAAGGACGCCTTGTCTCAAAAAGGAGTACCTGCCTCTCCCAAAATGGATCATTTTGGGGTCGGTTTTGGATGGTGGTTTGGTTTTCTGGATGCGAAGGCCAAGGTTTCTGTCACAGGACTTGAGGGAACGGAGATTGATTTGGCAGATGATTTAGGTGTCGATGATTCTGTGGGGCTTCCCGTGGTGAATTTCTGGCTTCAACCTTTGCCGTACTTGCGTTTTTCAGGTGAGTATATGGAGTTAGGAATGGAGGGCGCGGCCACGATTGATGAGAAAATTGTTTTTGATGGAGAAACGTATTCTATTTCAGATGAAGTCAGTGGAAAGTTAGACATTCAGAGATTCAGTGGTTGGGTTGAAATCAATCCTTTTCGCGGTTCTTGGGGATATGTAGGAGGGATGATTGGAGGAGAATATGTTCAGCTTGATGCAGAGCTTTCATCCCAGTTGGTAGGAAGTGCAAGTCACAGTCTTGATGCTGTAACACTCACATTAGGAGCCCAAATGCGTTTAGATATGACTTCGCATTGGGCTATTGATGGACGGATTCGAGGGATGAGTTTTGAATTTGATAATGCCCAAGTTGATGTTTTTGACGGCCAAATGGGTCTTGTGTGGAGTCCGATCGAACCTTTAGAATTTTCACTGGCCTATCGCTTCCTCTTTTTTGATTGGGTTCAAACAGAGGATTCGGGGGATTTAACCTTACAGGGGCCGGTCATCAGTGGTTTAGTAAAGTTTTAATTTAGCCTTCCATTTTCTTTCAGTAAAGTAGACATTAATCCTAGGAGCGCAGAAAAGATTTTGATCATTTTCTTTGTATTTTGGGTTGGAAGTGTTAAATGGAGAATTTGAGAACGTTCAATGGATTTTTCAATAATATCGTTGATCCCTGTAAGATGTTTAGAAGAACGTTTGGAGGGATGAAGGGTTTGGCGAATAAGACGAGCTTTATTTTTTTCTAAGAATTCGGCCGCAGTCCTTTTCCCACGCGAAATTGAAGAGGGCATTGAAAAAACTTCTTTGAGATGATGATCCAGAAAACCAGTTGCTTTTTGGCGGAAGGACTCAAGATCAAAGGCTCCAAAATATTTTCTAAAAAAAAATTCTAAGGTCTCTTTCATTTCACTTTGAGGTTTGTGAAGATCTTGAGAGGAGGGATGCGGCTTTTTTCGGGCATAGCGATGAGCTATTTTCTCGATGAACTTCAATTTTTTTAGGGCATTTCCTTGGTAGGAAGAGTGATCTTCATGAGGGTCTAACCAGGCTGCAAAGGTATCAGAAAAATCCTCTTCAGGGTGCGTTCTTGAATAGCCCATGGATGCGGCTCCCCAGCGCTCAAGATAATTCACGTAATTTGTAGTCAGGGGGTCAACTTCGCTCAAAGGAATGCGTTTAGAATTGAAACGTCCAAATAGTTTCCGAGCAGTTTTATTTTTCCCAAGGTTATAAGCGTAGAAAAGGGCATGGCCGCATTCATGCCGTAAAAGGGCTTTGATTTGGTGATCTTCTAAAGTCTCCCGCCGCTCACTTCCAACCCATCGATTTAATTCTACCAGTTCGGGACGAGCGAGATAAAAAGGGATTCCAATATTAACGGTATCTTGGACGCATCCAAATTCATCTGAAAGATAGAAAAAAGGTTTATAGATTAAATCATGTTTTTTGAGTTCTTGGCGAATATTTTTAATGAGGGGTTCGTATCTTGAGCCGGCAATTTTTAAGGGAAGAAGAAAAAGGGGGGTCATCAGAAACTCATACTGCAACGTTTCTTTGCTGTAGAGGGTCTTTTGTATGCTCACGTCTTCTATTTTGATCTAAGTTGTAGAAATCGGCAATTAAAAAGAGCACCCTTTTTAAATTTAAAATTCAAAAGTCAAAATGCAAAATGACAACCTAAAATCCAAAATTTATAATGCTATTGCAGGGGAGACATTTTAAGTTTTACATTGTCCGACAAGATTTTTGATGTTTGATTTTTGGATTAGCCCGGATTTCTCATCAGATTTCTTGAGCTCGACCGCCCGAGTCCGCTTTGGATGCTAGGAAGACGCTCCGTGCCGTGTGAGGCGTACTTTACAGTACGTTGAGCAAGGCCGACCTCTCTTGCGAAGCAGACGAGGCGGAATTGGCAAAGAGCAGTAGAAAGGTGACATTTCTAAATTGGCTTTACACAGCCCTATTAGGACTTGAGTTTTAAAATTCATTTTGCTATATTCTTTCCTGTTATTCTCTTGGGGGGATAACGGAATAATATAAAGTGGTGTACCCTAATCGAGGAGGTATGTTTTACATGAAATCTTATCGTAGTTTATTGACAGTGGCCTTGGGGCTTTTATTAGGTTTTTCCGTAATGAGCAGCTATGCGGGTATGACGTGTCCTGCTTGTAAAGCTTCCATGCCGGCTTCTAGTAAGCCCGTTTTGGAGATGCTGAAGGAAGATGCGAAATGCTCCATGTGCAGCGCTGAATTAAAGGTAGGGACCGAAGTGAGCAAGATGACTTGCCCGGCTTGCAAAGCTGAGATGATTGTTTGTTCAACGTGTGCAAAAGCAAACCAAGAGTCCTAAGAATATTTTCTTAGATTCTTCAAGACACCCCTGGGATAAAATCCCGGGGGTGTTTTTTTATGCATTTTCATGTTTCTTAAAGATATTCATCTTGACATTCTTATAATTTTAATTAATACTGAGACTCAATCTCAATGGATAACGCGATACTTTCGCAACAGGATTATAGGATTAAGTTAAAAGAAAGCGGTTTAAAGCCGACGCAGGCGAGATTATTGATTTTTAAAGAGGTTCTTAAAATGCCACATCACTTCAATGCGGATGATTTGGCTTTGCGAGTACGGAGTCAAAACGAAAGGGTTTCTCGGGCAACGGTATATCGGGCGCTTCCTATTCTGGTTGAATTTGGAATTTTAAGGGAAGTCGTTTTTAGTGAAAAACATCATAATTATGAATGCATGCTGGGAAGGAAACATCACGAGCATTTGATTTGTCTTAAATGTGGGACGATTATAGAGTTTTCAGATGAGAGAATGGAAATTCCTCTGGATGAAGCTTGTGAGAAGTATCATTTTAAGGCGGTGGCCCATAAGACGGAAGTGACAGGGTATTGCAGAAAGTGTCAGTGATGAAGAGGAGTTTTTCAGTAAATTTTCTTTACAGCAAAATCATTTCAGTTATTTTGTTATTCTTATTTGAGATTGAGTCTCAATATCTTTTAGATATGATGAACAGGAAGCGGCCTTATTGTGTAAAAAGACAGCTCTTTTGATTGGATTTTCTTAAATGAACAAGCAAAGTTTTGTGGAGAGTATGAAACCCTTTTTAAGTGAAAAATTTGTGTATTCAGAAGAGTTATTCGGCAAGGAAAAAGTTGTTTATATTCAGCATGAAAATTTAGTTTATCGGTTAATGAGGACACGAAACGGAAAATTAATTTTGAATAAGTGATGATTTTACACCGGCACTTAAACAGAGCAAGGGATGGCCGGTAGAAATATCATAAAAAGTACCTAGCTAAAATTGAAAATTTAAGGAGGTTCATATGTTGTGGAAGAAGGGATTTTTAGTCTTTGTTTTTGCCGGAATTTTGGGCGGGCTTGTGCAAGCTGATGAGCGGCATTTTACCTATAGCTATGAGGCGGATTCGATTTTGCCCAAGGGGCATTGGGAATTGGAGCAGTGGGTGACGTTGAAAGAGGGAAAAGATGAGGGGAAGTTTCATCGCTGGGATTTCCGTGAAGAGATTGAATATGGTTTGACGGATCGGCTGACAACAGCCTTGTATCTCAATTTCAGAGATACGACGGTGGATCTTAAAGAGGATGGGAACGATTCAGAGGCCTTTGAATTTAGGGGCGTTTCTTCAGAATGGAAATATATGTTGTTCAGTCCGCATCTTTGTCCCATCGGTGTCCTCTTCTATTTTGAGACACGTTATGATGGTGAGGAGTTGGAACTTGAGGAAAAGCTTATTTTAGAGCATATCTTTTTCGAGAAATGGATCGGGGTCGTTAACGTTGTGGGTGAAGAGGAGTGGGAGTTTGAGGAAGAGGAAACCAAGACGGAAGGTGCGTTGGAGTTTGATTTAGGACTTTCTTATCTGATCAATGGACATTGGTCTGTCGGGGTGGAGGCGAGAAATCATCGTGAGTATCCCGAGTTTGAGGAAGAAGAACATTCTGCGTGGTTTGTGGGACCCAATATTCATTATGGGAGCTCAAAATGGTGGGCAACCTTCACGGTGCTCCCTCAGGTGACGGATGTCCTTGATGAGCATGAGGAGGTTGAAGTGAGGTTTATTGCGGGAGTATTATTTTAAGGATAGAATATTTTTAGTTTTCTTTGCGCAAGGTGCTTTCTCTGGCTATATGAGGGATGGCCCTTGCGTTGTCCATGGTAAATTTTTAGGCTAATGCAGAAGATTCTAGAGAAGAGCCAGATAAAGGGTAACAGGTATGTTTGAGTCTTTAATCATTATGTTGCGAGAGGGGATTGAGGCCTCTCTTGTGATTGGAATTCTTTTGGGGAGTTTAAGAAAAATGGGGCGGATGGACCTTGCCCCTTTTGTTTATTATGGTTTAGGGTTGGCTCTTTTTGGGAGCATACTGGGTGCCGTGCTTCTTCAATTTTTTGTCGTGAGTGAAGAGATTTATGAAGGTTTTCTTTATCTTGGCGCTGCATTATTTGTTTCGACCATGCTTTATTGGATGCTTCAGCATTCAAAGAAATTGAAGGGAGAGATTGAGCAAGCGGTTGAAAGAGCTACACAGGAAAAGGGGGCTCGATCTCAAAAGTGGGGACTTTTTGCGTTTACTTTTTTTATGGTCTTTAGAGAGGGGATTGAGGCCGTTCTTTTTTTAAGTGCGGTGGGCTTAACGACTGAAAAACTTTTATCATTGATCGGAGGTCTTTTAGGATTAGCTCTTGCCATTCTTTTTTGCGTCGCATTTGTCAAGGGAACGGTTAAAGTCGATTTAAATCGATTTTTCAAGGTTAGCACCGTTGTTTTGGTTATTTTCATTGTTCAGCTTTTAATCAATGGATTTCATGAATTATCGGAAGCTCAGATTTTACCCGCAAGCCAGTGGGAAATGGCACTGATAGGTCCTGTGGTTAGAAATAATGCCTTGTTTATTTTGGCCATTTTAAGTATTCCAATTCTCATTTTTTTATTTCCCTCGCGTAAAAAAGAGGAAATTTCTGCTGATTTAGAGGGTCCTCAAAGACGACTTCTTTTAGCCAAATTAAAAGGACAAAAAAAATGGCGTTGGTTTTGGGCTTTTACTTCTATCACGATTATGATTCTTTTAGGAACTCATGCGGTCTATTCAGGGCGTGGTCAGACGCTTGATCCACCTCTTTTGGTGAATGCAATGGGGGAAGAGATTCGCATTCCTTTTGAGGAGGTTTCGGATGAAAAGCTTCATCGATTTGCCTTTAAAGATGGAGAGACTCTGATTCGCTTTCTGGTTATCAAAACCGAAAAAGATCACTATCGAACGGCTTTTGATCTTTGTGAGATTTGTGGTGATTATGGTTACGTTCAAGAAGGGGAGAACGTGATTTGCCTTAATTGCACAGCAGCAATCTATCCGCCTACGATTGGGGTTCCCGGAGGCTGCAATCCTATTCCCCTTAAGTCAATTTTAGAGGGAGAGCAAATTGTGATTCGTAAAAGTGATTTGCGAGAGATGTCGGGTCGTTTTAAACAGAAAATGCTTCCACAAGTCGAATGTGAAATTTGCCGCATGAAACTTCATCTAGAAGAGGCTCATTCAATCGAAATTCAGGGTCGAACATTTTATTTATGCTCGATGGACTCGTGCAGGAAGGAGTTTGAGCGTCGTGCTTCTCAGAATACTCCGTGAGTCTTTTCTTCGGCGAAAACGTCGTAAGACCATTGGAATTTTAGCGGTTGCCTTGGGATCTAGTCTTGCAACGGCCCTCATCGGTATTTCCATTGAGATGGGGGATAAAATAGAGCAGCAATTAAAAGTTTATGGGTCCAATATCCGAGTTCATGCCGTCGAGCCCCCTCTAAAAAGGGAGTGGGGTCCTTCCCTGAAGGAAGCTTATCTTTCCCAGAAGGATCTTCCTAGAATCAAAGAAATTTTTTGGACGAATAATATTATTGATTTTGCACCTTTTTTATCACTTCCTGTGGATTGTCAAGGGAAACGCATCTTTTTATATGGAACTTGGTTTTCAAAAGAACTTTCTAATCAGCAAAAAATGAAAACAGGAATTCAATCCCTATTCAAATTTTGGAAGGTTGAAGGAGCGTGGCCTCAAGATGATCAGGTTTTTCCCCAAGCCCTGATGGGAAAAGATTTGGCACGGGTTTTAAATATTCATGTGGGTGATCCCCTTTCTTTGAAGTATGAGGGAAAAGAACTGAGCGTTAAAGTGGTAGGCCTTCTGGATTCAGGGGAAGAATTTGATACGGCTATTTTGGTTGATTTGACTCAAGTTCAGGTCTTAACAGGTCTTACGAATGCCATCCATGAAATTTTTGTGAGTGCACTGACGATTCCCTCAGATTCTCTTGAAAAGACTTTTCGAAAGAGCCCGACAGCACTTTCTCCCCAAGAATACGAACGTTGGTCTTGTTCCCCTTATGTTTCAAGTATTGCCCGTCAAATCCAAGAGGTTTTTCCTCATTCTGTGGCAGAGCCCATTTTAACAGTGGTTCAAAGGGAGGGGTTGATCTTGAGCAAATTGAAGTTTCTCTTTATTTATATTTGCTTATCGGCTCTTCTAACGGCGGGCATTGGTTTTGCAAGCACCTTAATGGCCACAGTGGTAGAGAGACGTCAAGAAGTGGGCCTCTTACGTGCATTAGGGGCAAGTGTATGGAGTATTCTCCTCATTTTCCTTTCAGAAATGTTGGTGATTGCCATTGTAGGATCCACTTTGGGGGGAATTTTAGGATATCTTTTAGGTCAAATGATTTCTTTTAGAATTTTTGAGACAGGTATTCATCCAAATCTTATTGTAGTTTTTGTGGTCGGGGGAGTGACTTTATTGATTTCCATTCTAGGAGGACTTTTTCCGTTAAGGACTTCTCTTAAATTAGATCCTGCGAGAGTGCTTCATGAAAATTAAGATGTTTATGAGGTTATGCTTTAAGGCCATGCTGCGTGGGAGAAACAAAACACTTTTACTCATGGGAGTTTCAATGATGGCGGTTGCCGTGAGTACAAGCCTTCTTGGACTTATTGATGATATTCGTCTTCAGATGGAAAATGAATTAAAAGTTTTCGGGCCCAATTTTGTGATTCGTCCCTCTTTGGGATATGATCAAGAAGGAATTTCTCGAGGATGTTTTCCTTTTTTAAAGCGAAAGTTAAAGGAGGCCGAGGCGATCTATTCTCCTTGTCTTTTGGGAACGATGCAATTCAAAGGAGAACTTGTGGGGGTCATGGGATTGGAAATTGAATCCTATCAGAAATTTTCCCAAAGTTTTGATCTGGAGGGAAGATGGATTCTCCAACCTCGGGAAGCAATGATTGGGCAGGGCGTTGCTCAAAAATTCGAATTAAAATTAGGGGAACCATTTCAATGGGATGAATATGCTTCTTCTTTTCATGTCTGTGGAATTTTTCAATCAGGAGGGAAAGAAGATGAACAGATTATTTTAAGACTTTCAGAGGCTCAAGAGGTGATGGGTCAAAAAAATAAAGTATCCTCATTCTTAGCTCGGATTCCAGGCTCTTTAAAAGAATTAGAAGAGTTAGCGAGAAAAATTGAAGGGCGTTTTCCTTCTCTTAAGGCAAGTCCTATTCGAAAAGTAGCTCTTTCTGAAGGAGAGATTCTAGATCGGATTGAAGGGCTTGTTTGGATGGTGACTTTGCTGATCTTTATCATGACAGGACTCACGCTGATGGCAACTTCCAATGCACTGGTTTCAGAGCGCCGTCAAGAATTTGGGTTGTCTCGGGTTTTAGGTGCTTCTGGATTTCATTTGAGCCTTCTTTTTTATGTGCAAGCTCTTTTATCAAGTTGGACAGCTGCCCTGCCCGGATTTTTTCTTGGATTCTGGAGTTTAGACCAATTAGTTCAGAATCTTTTTTCAGTTCATGCCTCTTTTCGTTGGGAATTGGTTCCCGTGATTTTAGTGTTTATGCTGGTTGTTGTTCTTTTTGGGGGAAGTGTTGCTGTGAGAAGAATCATTAAGATTGAGCCTGCTATGGTTTTAAAAGGGGAGTAAAATAAATTAAAAATCAAAACGCAAAAATCAAAATGACAAATTAAAATTCAAAAAAATAAATAGCTTTAAAAGTTTTTCATAAATCTCTACCATAATTTTGATTTTTGATGTTTGATTTTTGGATTTTCTTATGAACACACTTATTCATGCAAGGAAATTGACGCGGCGCTATGGGGATCAGGTTTTGGCCCTGGATCAAGTGGATCTTACTATTCATCAGGGGGAATGGCTGGCGATGATGGGGCCTTCAGGATCAGGGAAAACGACCTTGCTTAATTTGCTAGGCTGTTTGGATCAACCTACGGATGGAGAAATCTGGTTTGAGGGTAAGCTTACGACAGCTTTAGATCGAACAGAGCTTACCCGTTTTCGAAGAGAAAATGTGGGGTTTGTTTTTCAGCAATTTCATCTGGTGGATTATCTAACTGCTTTAGAAAATGTGATGGTGGCCCAGTATTATCACAGCATGGTGGATGAAGAAGAAGCAAAAAGGGCCTTAACTGAGGTAGGATTGTCTGAGCGTCTTCATCATTATCCCTGTCAACTTTCTGGAGGAGAACAGCAAAGGGCCTGTATTGCCAGAGCTTTGATTAATCGTCCCAAACTGATTTTGGCTGATGAGCCTACGGGAAACCTGGATGAGAAGAGTGAAGAGGTGGTGCTGGACCTTTTTAGAAGTTTGCATAGAGAAGGTCATACCATTTTGATGGTGACCCACGATATCACCGTCGGTAAAATGGCCGATCGCCAAATCCAGCTTGAACATGGTAAAATCATTGGTTCTTATCTCACTTCTCTTCAAGCCGAAGAGGATATCGAGAATCTCTTAAAAAAATTATGGGAATTAAAAGAGGAGGGCAAACTCTCTTATCAATATTTAGAGAATGCTGATTTTCTGGATCATGCGGGAACATTAAAATATATGGGAATAAAAGGTCTGCTAGAGTTTTCCCCGGGGAAGGTTGCATTGACCGATGAGGGAGAGCGTCGAATGAAAGATGTGATTCGAAGACATCGACTGGCAGAGATCCTTTTTTCTCAAACCTTGCGGATGGATAAGGATCGCTCGGATAAGGAGGCGTGTCAATTCGAACATCTTCTTGATCCTGAAATGACGGAGAAGATTTGCTCTTTTCTTGAGCATCCGAAATTCTGTCCCCATGGCCGTTTGATTCCACCGGGGGAATGCTGTAAAAAATAAATCAAAAATCAAAATGCAAATGTCAAAATGACAAATTAAAGTTCAAAAATCAAATGGTTTCGGAAGTTTTTCATAAATCTCTACCATAATTTTGATTTTGATATTTAACTTTTGGATTTGTTTCTAGATAGAAAGGTCAATATGAAAAAAATGGAAAACGTCTATCAGAAATTATGGACTCAGGCCCAATCGCTTATGCCGGGTGGGGTCAGCAGCCCGGTTCGCGCATTTCGTTCTGTTGGATTGGACCCTTTGATTGTTTCTCATGCAAAGGGATGTAAAATCTATGATGTAGAAGGGCGATGTTTTATCGATCTTGTGATGTCTTGGGGTCCGTTGATGTTGGGACATGCGGATCCAGAAGTGGTGCGTGAGGTTCAGAATGCCGTTCGTGAGGGCTCCACTTTTGGAGCTTTGTCAGAGAGAGAAATTAAACTTGCCCAGAAAATAAAAGAGGCGATACCTTCCATTGAGAAAATCAGGTTTGTTAATTCTGGGACCGAAGCGGCGATGACCGTGATTCGCTTGGCTCGTGCTTTTACGGGGCGATCTAAAATCATTAAGTTTGAAGGTTGTTATCATGGACACTCTGATTTTCTTTTGGCCAAGGCAGGTTCAGGGCTTGCGACTTACAGCCTGCCGGGAAGTTCAGGGGTTCCTGAAGAGGTTCTAAAATCGACATTGGTACTTGCTTACAATGATTTAGAAGCCCTCGAACGATCCTTCCATCGATTCCCAAATCAAATTGCAGCTGTTTTAGTCGAACCTATTGCAGCCAATATGGGGGTTGTTCCTCCTCGAGAGGGTTTTTTACAGGGTCTGCGCAGCTTGTGCAAACGATTTGGATGCCTGCTTATTTTTGACGAAGTGATTACAGGATTTCGTGTCAGTTTTGGTGGGGCTCAGGGGCTTTACAAAGTTCAACCCGATTTGACCATTCTCGGTAAAATTATTGGAGGTGGGTTTCCTGTTGGCGCTGTGGGAGGGCGTGCAAAAATGATGGATCAATTAGCTCCCTCGGGTCCTGTTTATCAGGCAGGAACCCTTTCAGGAAATCCAGTGGCCATGGCAGCAGGCCTCCAAACACTTGAAATGTTACAGGGACAAAATCCTTACCGGAAGTTGGAGCACTTAGGGAGAGAATTGGAAGATGGGCTTTCTAAAATTCTTCAAATGAAGAAAATTCCATTCCGTCTCCATCGAATCGGTTCTTTGATGACACTCTTTTTCACAAGTCATGAGATTGAAAATTATGAGGATGTTTTGAAATCCGATTCTCAAAGGTTCAAACAATTTTTTAAAGAAATGTTCGAACAAGGTGTATTTCTTCCCCCTTCTCCTTTCGAAGCCTGGTTTTTGAGTCTGGCTCATTCTAAGTCAGATATTCAGAAGATTTTAAAAGCGGCTTCAAAAGCGTTGAATTTTAAGCCAAATTCATAAGTTGTTCGTATTTGGACGATTATTTTCAGGATAATTCAACAATAAAAATTGTAAAAATTATTCGTAACATCCCTCTTATTAATACTTTAAAAAATCGTTATTTTTTTAATATTTTTTTTTATCTTTTGCTTATAAAGGGGGTCTATATCTATGGAGGGTGGGAGATAGGATGAGGAAGCCATGTCAACCCGAGAATATATTTTGAACCAGGTAGAGATGATGAGAAAAGAATGTAAGAAGCTTCATATTACCCCTGAAGAGTGGGTCATTCGATATGCCGAAAAATATCATGATGAGCATGTTTCAGAAGTTGCTTTATCATAAACTAATGATCTATTTAAGAAGTTTCTTGTAAAGGGATCTTAAACTTTGGGTTAGGGGGCCGGGTTTTCCACTTCCAATCTTCTTTCCGTTGGATTCAACCCAGGGGACAATTCCCATGAGGGCATTGGTAAGAAAGGCTTCATTGGCTTGAATAATCTCATCAGGGTGAATGGATCTTATCTCAGGTTTAAGATCCAAAGAGGGACATCGTTCTAAAATAATTTTTCGTGTAATGCCACCCAAAATACCATCTTCCTGAGGAGGGGTGATCAGTTTCTTTCCTTGGATTAAGAAGAGATTACTGGCTGTTCCTTCGGTGACACCATTTTTTGTATTGAGGAAAATTCCTTCATCCACTTCTTTTTCGAGGGCCTCCATTCTTCCTAAAATATTATCGAGATAATTAAGCGATTTAATTTGTGAGAGGGGTGAAGTCTCATTTCTGCGGATGGGAAGTGTGAGGGTGCGATAGCCTCGTTCGTAAATTTCTTCACGAAAGGGGAGAAATTTCCTACTAATAATGATGAGGTTAGGTTTCCCTGAAACGATAGGGGGGATAGACCCCATCCATTTTCCGCGTGTGACGCTTAGACGAATGTAACAATCATCCAGTCCACTTTCCAAAACGGTTTTATTAATCAGAGAAAGAATTTCTTCCGGTTTCCAGGCGGGTTCAATTTTGAGAATTTCCATCCCATAGAAGAGTCTTTGGATATGAGCTTCAAGCCCGATCGCTTTTTCATTTATGAACCTGAGACTCTCAAAAATTCCATCTCCAAAGAAAAGTCCTCGGTCTAAAATCAATTCTGGAGCTTCATTTTCCTTGAAAAACCGGTTGTTGAAATAAATAAGATTTTGAGACATTAAAAAAGATACTCCCCTTTGCCAGTGTTTCCTCATACTCCTTTTCAGGATCGGAATCGGCTACGATTCCCCCTCCCACCTGAAATGAAATTTTATTCTGGCTCCGGATTAAGGTTCGAATCAGGATTGAAAGATCACTGACTCCATTGAATCCAATGGTACCGAAGATACCCGTATAAAGATTCCGTCGAGTGGGCTCAAGTTCCTCAATGATTTCCATCGCACGGATTTTAGGAGCGCCCGTAATAGAGCCACCTGGAAAAATAGCTCTGAGGCAATCAAAGGGGTCGACTTTTTGTTTTAAAATTCCTTGAACGGTTCCTACCAAATGGAAAACATTGGGGTGAGACTCGATGCGTTTTTGTTCTAAGACTTGAACGGAGCCATATTCACAAACCTTGCCCAAGTCATTTCTTTCTAGATCAATAATCATGAGGAGTTCAGCCGCATCCTTGCGGCTTTCAAGTAATTCTTGTTTAAGTTGAGAGTCCTCAAGAGGGGTCTTGCCTCGAGGTCGAGTTCCTTTAATGGGACGAGTTTCGATTTGACGATTTTCTATCCTTAAAAATCGTTCAGGGGACAGGCTGACGAGATCAAGCTCTGGAGTATGAAAATAGGACGCAAAGGGAGCCGGCTGATTTGTAGCCAGGGTCTTGAATAAGGAAAAGGAATCTCCCGAAAAAGTGGCTGAGAATCTTTGAGAGAGATTGGCTTGGTAAATGTCCCCTTCAGCAATGTAGTTTTTAATCTTTTGAATGGTGTTGAGATAATTCTCTTTGGTGAAGTTTGAAACAAAGGGTTGAATTTCTAGTTCGTTTTGGTCCTCTGTCTTCTGTCTTCTGTCTTCTTCTGATAGCGCCTGCTTCAGCCATTGAATCTTATTCAGAGCTTGTTGAGAATTTTCTCCTGGAAGTGGAATAGCAATCAACATTCCTTTTTTTTTAAGGTGATCATAAAGATAAGCCCGATCATAAAAACCAACGCAGATATCGGGATAGTTTTGATCGTCTTTTGAAAACGAAGGAATTTTTTCGAGCATTCGGGCTAGATCATACCCAAAGTAACCGACCAGTCCTCCTTGAAAGAAGGGAATGTTTTGAAAAGGAAGGACATATTCTTTAAAAAGATTTTGAAGGATGGAAAGGGGATCCTGAGAAAAAATTTTTTCTATTTTTTGGTCAGAGTTTTCAATTTTGATATGAGGGCCTTTACTTTTAAAGGTTAAGAAAGGATCCCATCCCAAGAGGCAGTACCGCTCATGATGAAGAAAAAAGGCGTAAGGTTTTTTGCTCAGGGTTTGGAAAAGGTTGAATAAATCAATTTCGTTTAAGGGGTCAATGAAGGGGTTAAGCTCTGACATTTTAGTTTTCATCTTTTGTGATGTTGTAATGTCAAATGTCAAGACTTGACCCCAGGTGCGTTTTCTCGAGAAGTTCAAGGATTTCTTTGCGTTTAATTTTGAGGGTGGTTGTTTTGGGGAGTTCATTCCAGATTTCAAAACCTCGGATTTTTTTGTAGTCGGCGAGTCGAAGATTCGCTCTTTTTACAGCCTCAGAAAGAGTTTCTTGAATAAGAGGAAGGTCAATCGACATTTTTTCGAGAGGGGTTCCCTCCGGATAAAAGGAAGTAAGCTTTGGAACGAGAAGGGCATAGACAACCTCATCTCCGGCAAACCCTTTCGAATCTTTCTTGAGGCCGACGATACAAGATTCTTGAATGGAAGAGGAGCGGTTGAGTTCTTCTTCCAATTCTTCAGGGTACACATTTTTCCCTCCCCGCGTGACGATAATATTCTTGAGTCGACCTGAAATATAGAGGTACCCTTTTGAATCAAAAAAGCCAATGTCACCCGTATGGAACCAGCCGTCTTTCATAATTTCAGAGGTCGCCTCAGGATTTTTGTAATAACCTTTCATGATGTTGGGACCCCGTGCAATAATTTCTCCATTCATGATTTTGATCTCGACACCTGGGATGGGTCGGCCCACAGAGCCAATGGTGTTGTGGCTCGGGCTGTTCACGGTCAAGATAGGACTGGTTTCTGTGAGCCCATAGCCTTGATAGATCGGGATTCCAAGGATGAAAAATTCTTCGATGATTTTAGGGTCAATAGGGGCTCCTCCTGAAATGAAAAATCTAAGCCGATGGCTCATTTTATCTCGGAGGGATTTAAAAAGGAGTCGACCCAAGGGAAAACCGGCCGAGAGGGAAATTTTGGAAAGTTTTTTTAAAATCTTAAAAATAATTTTTTTCTTTTGAGGAAGTATTTCAATTTTTGAAATCATTTGGTGATACATCAATTGAATCAGGGCTGGAACAGCAACTAGTAGGGTTCCTCTGTTTTCATGCATTCTTTCTAAAAGAATAGGACCTTTTAAATTCTCAACATAGGTGATGGTTCCCCCGGTATAAAGGGGAATCAGAAAATCGGCTGTGATGGCATAGGTATGGCAAAGGGGTAGAACAGAGATAAAGTGATCATTAGATGAGAAAGGAAAAACGGATGAAACAGATTTGACATTAGAGATGAGATTCCCGTGGCTGAGCATGACCCCTTTAGGAGATCCAGTCGTGCCAGAAGTATAAAGAATAATGGCAAGATCCTCAGATGTTATTTTTTCAAAAGGAATGGATTGATTTTTACCTTCTTTGACAAGTTGATCTAGGGAAAGCCATTTCCCTTTAGAGTCTTTCCCATCTAAAATGATGATGTTGGGATGAATGGGACTTCGCTCAGAAATGGATGAGACCGTATCAAGGAATTTGAGAGAACTGAAAATGAATTTACATTCAGCATGGTCGATGATGTTTTGAATGGAGTGGTCCTTCAGTTTGTTGTCGATCGGGACAACGACCCCTCCACATAAAAGAATGCTGAAAAATGCCATTCCCCAATAGGGAGAGTTTTCCGTGATGATCCCGATACGGTCCCCATGGATTACTTTAAGTTTTTTTAAAGCCGTGGCAACTTGAAAGGCTTTTTCATAGAGATCATGGTAAGTGACGCTAAAATAAGTTTTTCCCTCCTTAATTTGGAGAGCGATTCGTGCACCAAAGGACGAATTGGCCGTTTGAATAAGGTGTGTGAGTGTATCCATTTTTGTAATGACCTTTGAGAGTAGAAATATATCTTTTTTTCAGCTAGAATCATAGGAAAATCGATTTTGGAGATTCGGACTTTCTTTTGTTGAATTCAAAGGGCTTGGTGGTAGAATGAATTCATTTTACCCGTTTAGGAAGTTTGCATATATCCTTGTCTAAAGGGCTATTTTTGCGGATGGTCTTATGCCTTTGGTTTTGACTTTGATTTTCCTTTTGGTGGGTTACGGTATTTCGGAATATTTCTTCCATTTTAGAAATCGAAATTCTATCCCTCTCAGAATCCATGTGAATGGCACCCGTGGAAAATCCAGTGTAACCCGTTTGATTACAGCGGGATTGAGAGAGGGGGGCTTTAAGGTATTGGCCAAGACGACGGGGACAGAACCTAGAGTAATTTTTGAAGATGGTTCTGAAACTCAAATTTATAGGCCAGGGTCGGCCAATATTATTGAGCAGGTCAAATTTTTCTCAAGGGCTCGTTCCAGAGGCGCCAAGGCCGTGGTTGTGGAATGCATGGCCTTACAGCCTGTTCTTCAGTGGTTGACGGAAGATCGGATGGTTTGTGCTCAAATAGGCGTGATTACAAATGTTCGACCGGATCATATGGATGTGATGGGTGAAACGTTAGAGGATGTTGCCAGGGCCCTTTCGAATACGATTCCACTCAAAGGAAAACTTTTTACTGCAGAAAGCAATTCTAAAATTTTGAAGCAATTGGAAGATGAGTGCCAAACCCGTAGCACAGAAATTGTGACCTGTGGGGAAGAAGAAGTTTCATGGGATGCGATGCGGGGTTTTAGCTATATTGAACATCGTGAAAATGTAGCGCTTGCTTTAAAGGTGTGTCAGTCTTGTGGCGTGGAGAGTAAAAAGGCTTTTTCAGGAATGGTGAAGGCTATTCCCGATCCAGGGGTCTTAAGGGTTTATCAGATTCATTTCTTCGACAAAGATATTCAGTTTGTAAATGCCTTTGCAGCCAACGATCCTGATTCTACGCTGCTGATTTGGAAACTCATGGGCGAGAGAATGGAGCCCGATCGTAAAAAAATTGTGATGGTGAATGCCCGTGCAGATCGAATTCAGAGAAGTGAGCAGATGGGAATTTTAATTGCTCAAGCATTAAAGGCAGATGCCTATCTTTTGGTAGGGGATTACACCAAGGCGATAGAAGATGAAGCGATTCGGTTGGGATTAGACGGAGATAAGATTGAAAATTTAGGGGGGCAATCCGTTTCGGATATTTTCGAGCAAGTTTTACATCATACCCCTTTAAAATCAATGGTTTTTGCGATCGGAAATATTGGGGGGCTGGGTCAACAAATTGTAGATTTTTTTAAACATCGAGGGGCATCGGATGATCGAACAGTCAATCGGCTTGGGACTGGTATTGAGCCTTATATTTTCTGAAATTTTTGGACTGGCAGCTGGAGGAATGGTGGTTCCTGGCTATTTGGCTTTGACCCTTCACCGGCCTGAGAAAGTCATCGCAACGATTTTAATCAGTCTTGCAACCTATGGTCTGGTTAAGTTTTTGTCGAATTTCATGTTTATCTATGGACGAAGACGAACGGTACTCACCATTTTAGTTTCGTTTGTTTTTGGGGCGATCAGCCGATCATTTTTTACATGGCATTTGGATGGATTTCACATAGAAATTCATGCCATTGGGTTTGTTATTCCGGGGTTGATTGCCATTTGGATGGAACGTCAAGGCGTTACGGCGACTCTTTCTACAATGATTACGGTGAGTGTTTTGGTTCGACTTGTTCTCATGATTGTTTCAGGAGGCAAGGTCTAATGCAAACGACACATCGGGTTTCTAAAATAACCCTGATCGGGCTCTCTATCATTTCGATCTTCCTTTTTTTACTGGCGTATCACTCCCATGAATTAGTTCGTCAGCCTTGGCATGCTGAGAAATTAAAAGCAGCTCGGTTAAACCTTGTGGCTCAGAATGCAATTAAGACAAGGGCTGTTGAAAAGGGATTGGTGATTGATGCGGTGAATGACCCCAATTTGACGGGCCTCATTGGCCAAGAGTATACAGATATTACGACCGATCGTGGAGTTTTAAAGGCGAAGCTTACAGCGACCAATCCTAATTTTGCGGCGGTCGTTGTGGATATGTTGAAACAGGCGGGGCTCAATAAGGGAGATGTTGTTGCGGTTGGATTTACGGGATCGATGCCGGCCATGAACGTTGCTGTTTTGGCTGCTCTTGAAGCTTTAGATCTAAAGCCCATGATGATTGCCTCGGTGGGAGCCTCAACGTGGGGGGCCACTAACCCGGATTTTAACTGGCTGGATATAGAGTCTTATCTTTTCGAAAAAAAGATTTTTCATTTTCAATCGATTGCAGCTTCCATCGGAGGGGGTAGGGACGAGGGGCGAGGCTTAAGTTCCTTGGCGCGTCAACTCATTGAAGATTCTATTCGACGCTCAGGCGTTATTTTGATTCATGAAAACAGTTTGGAAGAATCCATTCAAAAAAGATTAGAGCTTTATGATCACTATGCTAAAACGAGGTCCATTAAGGCTTATATCAACGTTGGAGGAGGCCTGGCCAGTTTAGGGGCTGCGATCAATGGTCGTTTGATTCCACCCGGTTTGTCAAAAAATTTGGCCATGAAAAATTTGCCTGTCAAGGGAGTTGTTGTCGAGATGGCTGAACGAGGAATTCCGGTGATTCATCTTCTCAATATTGAAAGGCTTGCAAGGGCCTATGGTCTCCCCATTGCTCCTCAGCCTCTTCCTGAAATTGGAGAGGGAAGGGTTTTCTTTGAAGAAAGGCATCATGTGATGATTGCTGTTTTGTGTACTTTGATTTTAATTGGATCCATCACTGTTTTTGTTCGGCTGGATTTATTTCATCGACTTTTTATTCGCAGGGTCACTCGACCCGCTCTTTAATTTTTTTGGAGTTTGATCAAACATGGAAATATTCAATAAGATGTTTTTGGCCATTGGTTTTTTGATTTTTTTTAATGTGAATGTTTTGGATGCTAAAAGCCTTGCATGGGAAGAATATCCCCTTGTTCAGTACCATGAGAAAATAGAGGTCAATATTAAGAAGAATTTAGTGACCTATTATTCTGTCAGTCATGAGAATCCCTTAGAACTCAAAATAAAAGGGCCCCGCCGTCTTTTTGTACAGTTGAGAAATTCTTTTTCCTCTGGAAATGAATCAGAGATTGCTTATCGTATTGATACCCTTCAGGATGAACGGAACTTTGATGAATTTATTTTTCAATCCTCCTCGAGCTCTTCTCTTTTTTTTAAAAGCATCGAAGGGAAGGAGCGTTTTTTAGGACGGCTTCGTAAATTGGTAATTAATATTCCAGAAGGGGTTCACCATTTCAAATTTTTTCTTCCTGAAGGAGAAAGTCAGGAAAGACTTTTCTTGAGGTTCTTCCTTTCTGAACCTATTTCTGGAAAGGCCCATCGCACTTTGATGAGTCCTGATCAGTATGACAAGGTCGTCGATTTAGTTTATAAAGAAAAAGAATTCACGTATTATCGGTTTAGCCCAGAAAAGCCTCTTCAAATTTCTGTGACGGGCTCAACGGAATTAAAGGTGATTAGCCGTTTAGAATTTCATCAGAGGATGAAAGGAAAGTTTTCTTATCAAATTCAAGTTTTCGAAGACGAAAAATTAATTCAAACCCGGCAGTATCGAACCTATAAATCAGATGTTGCTTCCTATCGGGAAGTAACCCATATGACTCCTGGGAGGTCACGCTCTTTTTTTATTTCTGTTTCAAAAGGTAAACATATTTATCGCTTAGTTCCAGTTGTTTTGAGTAGTGAAACAGTGATTGCGAAGGTTTTGATTCCAAAAAAAGATGTAGGGATTAAGAGAGAATAGATTTTGTTTTTGTCGCCTGGCGCTCAAGGTTAAACGTTGAACATTTAACCTTGAACTTTGAACAATGTTCTTATTTTGTAGGGGGGACGA
This sequence comes from Chlamydiota bacterium, assembly GCA_016178055.1. Classification (NCBI taxonomy): domain Bacteria; kingdom Pseudomonadati; phylum Chlamydiota; species Chlamydiota bacterium. The sequence goes on from JACOUC010000048.1 coordinate 23,638, forward strand.
TATGAGATTCCGAGATTTTCTAAAACTGGAGGGAATTAAGATTCATTTGAAGGCAATCGACAAAAAAGAAGTGATTGAAAAATTGGTGGATACTCTGGTCGAGACTTATCATTTAAATAATCGTCAAGAGGTCTTGACTTCTGTTCTTGAGCGGGAAGCGCTGATGAGTACGGGGGTCGGTAAGGGGGTGGCTATTCCCCATGGAAAAGTGGATTCTGTTCAGGAGGTGATTGGAAGTATGGTCATTTTGGATTCGGGGGTTGATTTTGAAGCCCCTGATGGTGCCCCTGTCGAAATGGCGATACTCCTTGTAGCGTCTGCCAAGGAAACGGGTCCCCACATTCGTGCCCTGGCCCATATTTCAAGGGTTCTTCAAGATGAAAAAGTTCGCCAAGGTCTGGTCAGTTCCCTTCAACCCAAAGAAGTTTTTGAAATTTTGGAACGCAAGGAAAAAGAACTGTAAAACAAGTTTGGATTATTTGATAAAATAGGGCGAAAAGCAAAGGATATGAAAATGAAAAAAAGCATGGTTTTTGTTCTTATTCTTTTAGGGATTTTATTTCCCCTCAATATTTTTTCTGAAGGACGGAAGGCCCCTGATTTTACCTTGACGGATTTAGAGGGTAAAACGTTTAAACTTTCTGATTTAGCAGGAAAAATCGTTGTTCTCGATTTTTGGGCTACGTGGTGTCCTCCTTGCCAAGATGAAATTCCTCATTTTGTAGAGTTAAAAAATCAATATGGCTCTAAAGGTCTTGAAATTGTGGGGATTGCCTTGGATCGTCAAGGGGTACGGGTGGTCAAACCCTTTGTTGAAAGATTTAAAGTGAATTATACCATTTTAATAGGGGATTATGATCAAGTGATCAACGACTACGGGGGTGTGGTGGGCATTCCAACAACTTTTTTGATCAATCGAGAAGGCCATATTGTGAAACAGTTTGTGGGGTATATTGAAAAAGAAGAATTTGAGGAGGAAGTTAAGAAACTGCTATGATGGAATATTGACATGCCTGAAATTTGTAGATTTTTCGGAATCATTGTTAGAATGTTTTATAATGAACACGATCCCCCTCATTTTCATGTTGAATATCAGGGAAATAAGGCGGTCTTTGATTTTCTGGGTAATTTAATTAAAGGAAACTTAAAATCTCGTACGGCTGTAAAACTTGTAAGAGAATGGATAGATTTACGCAATCAGGAATTACAAGTGGACTGGAATTTGGCGAAAAAGGGAAAACCCTTGAATAAAATTGCACCCCTTGATTAACTTGGAGTTTTTGTGTGGAATCTAAATGATGTAATCCTGATCAAATATAAAAAAGATTATATCTATTTTGTCGAATTTGATGATGGGAAAAAAGGGGAGATTAATTTTCAAAATATTGATCGCTGGGGCCCTATTTTTAAACCTCTCAAGGACAAAAATGTATTTAAAACTGCAAGAATCCAGGGCGGTACTTTGTCTTGGCCTAATGGAGCAGACATTGCTCCCGAGACTCTCTATGAAAGATTAGATGTTTCCTTCAAATAAGGTGATAGCAGATTGTATGATATGTGAATTTCGTCTGCATTTCTATTCGTAAAGTCCAGAGGAATTGTGGGAAATGCGAAAAAGAGAAAATCAAATCATTCTTGTTTAGATGTAAAGTTCTTAAAAGATAATCTCCTCTCTGGGAAGTACACCTCTCAAATTAGCCGTTTCCTTCGTCAATGTGGTTTTTCTGATCCTGATCAAGCTTTTCGTGACCTCGCTTCATTAATTAAAGAAACCCGTTCTCAAGAAGAAGGTCTGGATCTCATTCATTTTCTTTTACCTCTTTTTGGAAAAATTCCTTCTCCCAATCAGGCCTTAAATTATTTCGAGCGATTTGCCTGCGTTCATACCCATCCCGAGATGTTGTATTCTTTTTTGAAAAAGGTTCCGCGTACGCGTGAGATTCTAGTCCATCTTTTCTCAATGAGTCCTGCCCTTTCTGAAAGTTTAATTAAAAACCCAGAATATTTTTCTTGGGTTTTTGACCCCCAAATTCTTGAGGTTTCGTGGGATAAAGAGGCCTTTCGTCAAGATATTGACAATACCCTTAAGAATCTGATGTCCTGGCCTGCCCGGCTCAATGCGCTTAAAAGGTTTAAACGTCGTCACATGCTTCGAATCGGTCTTAAGGATTTGCTTCAAAAAGAGTCAATCGAAGAAACAATATGCGAGCTATCCCTTCTTGCCGATATTTGCTTGGAATGGGCGTATCAATTTTCCAAAGAGGACATGGAAAAGAAATTTGGTTCTCCCAAAAATGAAAATGAACCTCATCAAATTTCTAATTTGGCTGTGATTGCGATGGGGAAATGGGGAGGGCTTGAACTGAATTTCAGTTCGGATATCGATATGATGTTTGTTTATTCCTTTGAGGGGAAAACATCCGGAGGAAATTTGGGAGTTTTAGATAACCATATTTTTTTCACTCAGTTGGCTCAAGGCATTTTAAAAATATTAAGCGAGAGAACTCAAGAAGGCTATCTTTATCGTGTGGATACGCGTCTAAGACCTGAAGGGCCGACCGGACCCTTGGTCAGGTCTCTCGAGAGTTATGAACATTATTATGCAAGTTGGGGAGCCAGTTGGGAAAGGCAGGCCTTGATGAAGGGAAGATGTGCGGCTGGAGATGAACAGATGGGCGAGGAATTTTTAAAGAGGGTAGAACCTTTTATCTATCGAAAGTACATGGATCACATGGCCCTTGAGGATATGAGGCTTATTAAAACAAAAATTGATGAGGAGGTCGCAGGTCGAAACAAGAAGGGGAGGGATGTTAAATTGGGGGAAGGGGGTATTCGTGAAATTGAATTTGGGGTCCAAATTCTCCAGCTTCTTTATGGCGGAAAGAGGGAGTCTTTAAGACAAAGAGGCTCGCTTGACGCCCTTTTTTATTTGGCCAAATCAGGTCTTCTTCAAGAAAAAACATCGCAAAATTTGAAGCGCGCTTATCTTTTTTTGAGGCGTGTTGAGCATGCACTTCAACTTGAATTTGAAAGACAGACGCATGTCTTGCCAGAAGATTCAAAAAAACTTTTTCTTTTTAGTCAATGTTTAGGTTATTCGACTCCCGAGGCCTTTTTAAGAGATTATGATCGAGAGACTCAATGGGTTCATCAATTTTATCAGGATCTTTTTAAGTCTTTGAGCTTTTTAAAAAGTGGGGATCATTCGTCTATTTTATTCGGACATCTTTTTGAGAGAAAGCGTCTTTCCGAAGAGGAGGAAGTTCTCTTAACAAATTGTGGGTTCAAGAATATTGAAAGTGCTAAGCGCAATTTGCTTCTCCTTCGAAATGGAACCGAGGAAGTTCTTGTATCAGCCGATTCAAAAATCTTTCAAGAAATCCTTCCTCAATTCATCGAGTCTTTAAAGAAGGCATTGGATCCAGATCAAGCCCTCATTGGCTTTGAACGTTTTGTCTCTTCCTATAAAGCCAGGCATGTTTTCTATGAAATGTTGAGAGCTTCCCCTCGTATCTTAGATCTTTTAATCATGCTTTTTGGAACCAGCCTTCTTTTAACAGAAATTTTAATCAGAAATCCAAATTATTTTGACTGTCTTACCTCCGGGATTTTAGACGAGAAGGGTTTAGACGAGGCAAGGCATTCAGGTCTTTTAGAAGTGATCGATAGCTCCATCTCTTTGGAAAAAAAGATTATGGCTTTGAGTGATTACAAAAATTTAGAGATGTTAAAAACAGGCTTAAGGGACATTTTAGGTTTTAATCTTTGCATGGAAATCCTCGAACAGTTGAGTCTCTTAGCTGAAAGAATGGTAGGGGATGCTTTTAAGATGGCCGTTCAAATTTTTAGAAAAAGGTATCGAAAAAAACCCCCTTCTTTTGGAGTGGTCGGACTTGGAAAGTTAGGGGGAAGGGAATTGGGGTATGGTTCTGATCTAGATATTGTTTTTGTTTGTGAAACGGATGCAGCTCATTTGGAGGATGCAAATAGACTGGGTTCAATTATCTTAGAGATTCTTGAGAGGAGTTCTTTAGAGGGACCGATTTATAAAATGGATCCTCGACTAAGACCGGATGGAAGCAAAGGTCCTTTGGTTCAAGACATTGAAACATTTAAATCTTATTATCAGAATTCTAATTCAATTTGGGAAAGAATGGCCTTGACGCGTGCCCGATGGATTGTGGGAATAGATTCTTTAGGGAAAAACATCATGAAAATTCTAGGAGATTTTATCTTCAAATCTCCCGTGAGTCAGAGTCAGGCACAAGAAATTAGAAGTATTCGAGACCAGATTGTCCAGGAACGTTGTCGAGGGGTTCGAGAAGGTTTTGAACTAAAATCAGGGCTGGGAGGTTTATTGGACATTGAATTTTTGGCCCAATTTCTTCAATTAAAATGGGGTCGAAAATATTCAGAGTTAAAAGAGACACATACCTTGAAATTACTTGAGAAACTTTCTTCTAGAAATCTTATTTCAGGTGAAGAAGTTGATTTTTTGATGAAAGCCTATCTTTTTTATCGGGAGGTGGAATGCACTTTGCGTCTCATTAAAAATCGTCCAACGGATTTTCTTCCAAAGGATGAAGAATTAGTGATTAAAATTCAAAGGAAGATGAATAGGGCTCTTGATCCCGAGCAATTTTATAAGTTGTTAGACCATTTTGCAACAAGGGTCAGACATATTTATGATCAAAATTTGATTGTAAAAAGGAGTGAGAATGAAAATTAAAAAAGTGTTGAGAAGTTTTTTTTTAAAGAGGGGGTTGATAGGGTTTTTATTTTTCTTGTCCTTTTTGCATATAGGAAAATCAGACGATAAAAATTATTACGTGACTCGAGTGATTGATGGAGACACGATTGAGCTTGAGACTGGGGAGCTTGTCCGATATATCGGAATCGACACCCCTGAAGTCAGAGAAAAAAAGAATGGACGTTGGATTTATCGACCTCAGCCTTTTGCTGAAGAGGCAAAGGCCCTTAATGAAAAATGGGTAGAAGGGAAAAAAGTTCATCTTGAACGAGATGTTGAGAAATTTGATAAATATGGTCGCGTGCTCGCTTATGTGTATGTCGATGACTTTTTTGTTAATGAAGCATTGGTTCGTCAGGGATATGCGAGGCTTTTAACCATTCGTCCTGACGTGAAACATGCCCATGATTTTAAGAAGGCCTTGGAGGAAGCTAAAAAAAATCACCGAGGGATGTGGAAGTGAAAAGGCGTTTTGGAATAGTTTAGTTTCGGGAACCGAGGCAGTTTCTGTCGGGGACGCTCGTCTGAGACCAGCGATCGGGACGAGCTCGGGCTGAGTCGTTCGCTCTAGCTCGACTATTTGTCGAAGTACCCTGCTCGCGAGCGACTTCAACGCCCCCAAAAACCGCCTCGGTTCCCTTGAAGGAGAATGGCATTTATAAACTATTACGGTGTTTTGTAAGATTGACATATATCCAAAATTCTGCGATAGAAAAATTAAATTGGGTGGAAAACCTTTGAAGATGAAGTCTCCCGCTTGTCATTGCGAAGCAATCTTGGGCGGACAGACGAGATTGATTCGGATCTGCCTCGCAATGACGGCTTTCTATCGCTGTTTTCGGGTATATATTTTCCGAGCTATATCTCGGAAAATATATTGATTTTCATAACCTATTGCAGTAGAAGATGATTTGTGAATAGAGTTCTTCAAAAATCTCTATGAATAATAAGGGGTATGGTATGTACGAGGTAAGAAAAAAAGACAGCGGATATGTTTTTCTCTCGAACGCTATCCGCTGTCCGCTAAACGCTATACCTTAAGCATCATAATACAAGAAGAATTCATAAGGATGGGGTCTTAAACGGACCGCATCAAACTCATTTCTGGTCTTGTACTCGATCCATGTATCAAGCACATCCTGTGTAAAAACATCTCCCTTGAGTAAGAATTCATGATCCTTTTCTAAGGCTTTCAACGAAGCGTCAAGAGAAGAAGGAACACTGGGTACCTTCTTTAATTCCTGAGGAGGAAGATCATAAATGTTCTTGTCCAAAGGTTCCCCGGGATGAATCTTATTTTGAATTCCATCGAGCCCGGCCATTAACATGGCTGAAAAAGCCAAGTAAGGGTTGCAGGAAGGATCCGGAAACCGGACTTCAATGCGTTTGGCTTTGGGATTGGCCGAATACATTGGAATACGAATGGAAGCACTTCGATTTCTCGAAGAGTAAGCGAGGTTGACCGGAGCTTCATAGCCCGGAACCAATCTCTTGTAAGAGTTGGTTGTGGGTGCAACAATCGCGCAGAGCGCTGCTGCATGCTTGAGAATGCCTCCGATATAATAAAGACACATATCGCTTAAACCTGCATAACCCTTTCCAGCAAAGAGGGGTTTTCCACCCTTCCAAATACTTTGATGGGTATGCATTCCTGAACCGTTATCTCCAAAGAGAGGCTTGGGCATAAAGGTCGCTGTTTTTCCATACTTCCAGGCGATATTTTTAACAACGTACTTGTAAAGCATGGTTTTATCAGCCATACGTGTTAGTGAATCGAACCGAAGATCAATTTCAGCCTGACCGGCCGTTGCAACTTCATGATGCTGGCGTTCAATGGTAATTCCACATTGTTCCATGACCATGATCATTTCATTTCGAATGTCCTGAAGTTGATCCGTTGGGGCAACAGGAAAATAACCTTCTTTATGCCGGGGCTTATAGCCGAGATTTGGAAGATCACTTCTTCCACTTTCCCAAATACCTTCTCGAGATTCGATGTGGTAATAACCTTCATGGCTATTTTGATCAAAACGAACACCGTCAAAAATAAAAAACTCAGGTTCAGGTCCAATGTAAGCAGTATCGCCCAGTCCTGTGCTCTTAAGATAACTTTCGGCCTTCTGAGCAATATTGCGAGGATCTCGGGTATAACGCTCCTTGGTAATGGGGTCAATGATGTTACATAATAGAGAGAGGGTAGGTCTTTGATTAAAAGGATCGATCATAGCGGTGTCAGGATCTGGCATCACCAACATGTCACTGGCGTGAATGGCTTGCCAGCCACGGATACTGGAACCATCAAATCCAAGTCCTTCTTCAAAAACTTCTTCTGTCAATTCATGAGTTGGGACAGAAAAATGCTGCCACGTCCCTGGGAAATCGTTGAATTTCAGATCAACGATTTGAATTTTTTTTTCCTTGAGCATCTGTATCACTTCTTTTGCTGTCATCTTAAAGCGCCTCCTTTTTAGACTCAATTAAATAGCCTTTTCCCCTTTTTCACCCGTTCGAATCCGAATGGCTTCTTGAATAGGATAGATGAAAATCTTCCCATCTCCAATGTTTCCCGTCTTGGCAACATTCAGGATGGTCTGAATCGCTTTTTCTACGAGATCGTCCGGTAAGACAATTTCCAGCTTGATCTTGGGCAAAAAATCGACTGTATACTCACTTCCTCGGTAAAGTTCTGTATGACCTTTTTGTCGACCAAATCCCTTTACTTCGCTCACCGTCATACCGCTGACGCCTAATTCGGACAACGCTTCTTTAATCTCTTCGAGTTTAAACGGCTTCACAACACATTCAACCTTCTTCACCTTAACCTCCTATTCTAACGGGCCAGAAAAACCCGAACATCCTAGCAACTTTTGTTTTTAAGTTAAACAAATTTATTTGTTTAATAATAAACACTGCATAAATTCATTAGCAATTTTAAGCAATTTTAGTGCCGAAATTTTTGAGCTAAATTTACTTATGCTTACGAAATATTTTTGATGTTTTTTGATCAGGTTGGAGAAAAAGGAACAGCTTAAAAAAGTTAAAAGTTTAAAGTTGAAAGTTAAAAGAACTACTCTTCTAACTCCTGCTTCTCACTTTTTTTAAATAAATTTAGTATCGTCTTGAACCAATTATTCTTTGATGAAAGATTTTTTTGGCGTAGGGCCTCAAAGTCAGGGCGATAAAAACGCCTTTTATCCAATTCTTTCTGCTCTTTTTGAATCTTTTCGATCGTTCGCCTTTCGGATAACGATGGATCCGAGATTAGGGCTTTTTCCATTTGTTGATGTCCTTTGGCAATAATCCCCAGACGGTAATAGAGCTGACCGAGCTGAATGTATCCTCGAACATATTTTGGATGATTTGAAAGTAAGGCGTCAAAAACTCCAATCGCTTCATAAATCTTGTTATGCATGGCCAGACTCATCGCTACTCCAATCCAATTTTCCAGATTGTCGGGATTAAGTTCTTTGGCTTTAGAAAAATCAGAGAGGGACAAAGACCAGTTTTTAAGTTGAAAATAGGCTTGTGCACGTCCCTCGTAGGCATTCGCCTGAAGGGAATTTTGAGCGACACATTCGCTAAAAGCTTCAATCGCTCTTTCGAAGTGTCCTTCTTTTAATTTTTGATAGGCGTTTTCAATCATATAAATTTCAATAATCTTTCTAGATTATCGTTTGGAAGCGAAAGTTCTCCCCATCATACTTTTTTTGTAGTCGCCCGATTTATCGGGCAGTCCATGTAACGGCCCCATAAATGGGGCGACTACAAATCAAAATGGGTCTAATTTAAATTAAATTCTTTTAGAAAAGAAAAAGGGCGTGTGGGTCTCCTCACACGCCCTTCATCATATCACATCCCTTTATTTACTGAATATGCTCTTCCCTGACTTATATACGCCTAGAGCAATGAAGAGCACAATCGAGACAACTAAAGTAAGTAATGTTCCGTTCATATATCCTCCTATTCAGCTTTTAATTGGAAATCAGGATAGCACAGAGCGCCCATTTCTGGAATATCGAGTCCTTCCATTTCCGCCTGAGCACTCGAACGCTGCCCAACCACAGCATCAACAATCCAATTAAACACGAAGGACAGAGTAAATATAATTCCCACGAGTGTAGCGACACCAATGAGCTGTGCGACGAGCTGACCTGGATCTCCATAAAACAAGCCTTTGACGCCTCCGCTAACCCCATTCCAACTTCCACCGTAATTGCTTCGTCCATCGGCAAAGAGTCCTACGGAGACAACACCCCATAAACCGTTAACTCCATGAACGGACATAGCTCCGACCGGATCATCGATTCTTGGAACACGGTCAAGGAATTCAACCGATAAGCATACGAGAATGCCAGCGATCCAACCGATGACGGCTGCAGCCAAGGGATTCACAAAACCACTGGGTGCGGTAATTGCAACGAGTCCTGCCAGTAAGCCATTTCCGGCCATTGATGCATCGGGCTTTCCATAGCGCATCCACATGTAAAGAAGAGCTCCGAAAGAACCCGTGCACCCTGCTAACATGGTGTTGACAGCAATGCTTCCAATGCGTAAGGCTCCATTACCCGAAGCTCCGAGGGTGCTTCCTGGATTAAATCCAAACCAACCAAACGCAAGGATAAAACATCCGCAAAGGACTAAAACGATGTCATGTCCCGGGATGGCATTGGGTGTCCCGTTTTTGTTGAATTTTCCGATGCGAGGACCCAGAATCATTGAGACTGCAAGTGCGGTGACGCCTCCGATAGAGTGCACAACACCGGATCCTGCAAAATCACAATATCCATGACCCAGATTAAAGTTAACTCCAAGCTGAGAAAGCCATCCGCATCCCCAAGCCCAGTTGCCGAATAAAGGATAAACCAGGGCTCCTAAGAAAATGGTGGAAATGCAAAAGGCTGAGTATTTCCAGCGTTCTGCGCAAGAACCTGTCACGATGGTGGTGGTGGTATCCATGAATACCATTTGGAATAAGAAAAGAACCAGGGCACCGACATCATAGGTAGTCCCGCTCAAGAAAAACCCCTTTGTGCCAAATAAAGCCCATGGCTTTCCAAAAAGATTCATCGTAAATTCACCGTTTAGGGGGTAAACGCCCCCCAAATTTGCGATCGGTGCGCATCCCCCCATTTGAATGGCAAATCCACAAACGTAATAAGCAAACAACCCTAAGCCATAGACCATAAAATTCATCATCATGGTATGGTTCGCATTTTTTGCTCTTATGAGACCCGTTTCAACGAGAGCAAAACCAGCCTGCATGAACATCACCAAAAATCCAGCGATCAGTGTCCATACAAAATTAATTGCGATCTTATTTTGTCCCACCTGATTGACGAGATCTGCCAGTGACAAACCTTTTTTTGTGTCAGAGATAGTGACATCATTGGCTGTTCCTGTCATCTCTGCTCCAGGATCACCTTTGGCCGCTATTTCAGTCGTATCAGGACCTTTGACTGCACTTAAATCTTCCTCTGTTAATGCACCTGCCCTTAAGGAAGCAGCGCACGATAAAAATGTGCCGATTCCAATAACGGCTAGAAGGATTCTGGCCTTCATCTTTAACGATTTCATATCAATTATTCTCCTTTTTTATTTCTTCCAGATGGCACGTGCTAAATAATAACGGTTCAAGATGCCTAAAATTCCAAAGATCGATACAGCGATACCCGCACAAGCAAAAATAAGCCGGCCGGCATTAGAAGAGGTCATGAATAAGCCAGACATGGCCAGGACCCAGCCTCCTAATACAAAGAGAATTCCGATCAGTCTCATACACCCTCCTCTCTTCGGGCAGCTCTAAAGGTAAAGCCCGACAATACAATCAATGCTGATCCTGCAAGTAAGCCGATGATGCCTGTGCCTACCGCAGCCGTTCCAAAAATCGTAAATCCCAGTAAAAACCAGAACACTGCCCACCCGGATTTTTTAGTTGTTCCTACTACTGCCATAAGTCCTCCTTCTTTCCTTGAAGATTTTAAAACCTGACCCCTTAGAAAAGCCAACAACGACAGGAAAACTCTTCGGTGCTTTAGAGAGCCTTCTCGCCGCTCTCCCCCGTCCTGATTCGTATTGCACTCTCAATCGGAATGACGAAAATTTTTCCGTCCCCGATCTTTCCCATCCGAGCCGCCTCCGTAATGGTTTGAACGACTTTATCTGCAATATCGTTGGCCACCACCGTTTCAATTTCGACTTTGGGAATAAATTCTAGTTCATATTCATTCCCTCGATACATCTCATGATGACCCTTCTGACGTCCAAAACCCTTGACCTCAGTGACTGTCATTCCCTGGACTCCGAGATTATGAAGGGCATCCTTCACATCATTTAACTTGAACGGCTGAATAATTGCTTTAATCAGTTTCACGATCCATCTCCTATTCTTTTAACAGAAAGCCGTCATCCAGTGATTTTGGATGACAGAACATGTGATCATTGTTAACAGAGCTAATAATCTAGCATCTTTTATACCAACTGCAATAAACTTTTTTTTGAATATAAAAAAACTTTGAAAAAATTTTAAGAGTGGCGATTTTCTGACAATCTGCTGTAGAAGTAACATTTTTTAGAAACAGATAGAACTTGAAAATCAATTTTGATAAACTGCTTTCTCAATGATCCAGCTAACACGGGACACACGACATCTCAATTGGATTTTAGGATGGGCGGTTGTATTTTGCGATATTGGAACCTCCATTTACTATGTCCCTGGGATTCTTTATGGACATGTAAAGGATGCCACTCCTTTTTTTGTCCTTCTCACCGCATTTGGTTTTATCCTTTTAGGGATTAAATACAGCGAAATTTCTTGGCGAAATCCTGAAGGAGGTGGGGTTGTCACTGTTGCCACCAAGGCATTTGGACCGATGTGGGGCTGCTTGGGAGGAATGCTCATCATCGTCGATTATTTTCTTACGACGGCGATTTCTTCTGTGTCGGGGTTTCAATACCTAGGGAGTCTTTTTCCATTGGCCGATCATCATATTGTTCTTTTGGCCTGTATTGGAACAGTTTTCCTTGCCGTTTTAAATATCATCGGAATTAGAGAAAGTGCGGCTCTCTCTTTGGTGATGGCTGTGGGTGCCCTGATCGCTGATTTATTGGTGGTAGCGATTGCATTTGCTGTGATGGACAAGACCCAATGGACGAATGCGTTTCATTCGCTCTCTCATGCAGTTCATCCTTTGTCATCTTACGAGATTCTCGTTGGGTTTGCTTCGGCCTGGCTTGCTTTTTCAGGCCTGGAAAGTATCAGTCAATTAAGTCCGGCCATGCGTTTTCCCTTAAGAAAAACTGCATGGATGACCATGCTTGCGGTCATGATCACCATGATGATCACCAGTCCTATTTTAACGACGCTCTCCATTGCTGTTTTATCCCCCGAAGTTAAAATTCACGAAAGCGAGCGATTTATTTCAGAGCTTGCCTTTGCGGTGGGTGGGCTTTGGCCCAAGCTGGCCGTGGTCTTTTCGGCTTCTTCTCTCCTTCTCTTTGCTTCCAATACCGCTATTATTGGAACTTATCATGTCTTTCTTTCTCTGGCCAATCGTGGATTTCTCCCCAAGTTTATTACGCTACGTAATACACGATTTAATACTCCCCATGTTGCAATTATCATTGCAACGCTCGTCCCTTTGGGGGTGATTATCATGACTCAAGGGAAATTAAGCATCCTTGGCGATTTATATGCCTTTGGTCTTTTGGGGGCCTTTGTTTTTTCTTCCCTGGGGCTCGATGTGGTCCGGTGGCAGTTACGTCTTCGAGGATTTGGTTTTTGGATTGGACTCCTGACAACAGCGGTTGTGATTGTTGCTTGGGGCATTAATCTTAGAGAAAAGGAATTGGCGACCTTTTTTGGCGGTTCTGTAACAGCGATTGGGATGTTAACCGCGGTGGGGGTTCGCAATGGTTGGTTTTTAGATGCACTTCAGCGGGTTCCAGCTATTCAGCGGATACAAGCAAGGGCTTTTCAGGCCTCTGAAGATTTTGCAGAAGAGGTCAGCAAAGATATTGTGAGTGTATCTCAAGCCGTCGATCTTCGTCCGCTCTATTCTTCGACGACTTTAATTGCCTTGAGAGGAGAAAATGTGAATCTCATTCAAGAGGGGGTCAACCGGGCAAAAGGGAAAGGGGAGCTTGCCATTTATTGTCTCTATGTCGAAGAATGGCCAGGTCTTTTTGCTGGGGATACACCGCATCGGCCCAATGAAGAGGGGATTAGGACCTTAAAATTTGCACTCGAGGCGGTACAGGATAAAGATATTCAGATCATTCCGATCTGGACCATTTCCCATAATTCTTCAGAAGCCATTGCGAAGGCAGCTCGAGATCTTTATGTCGAGGCTGTGATGGTTGGGACCAGCCGTAGGTCCGCATTTTATCACATGCTTCGAGGCCATGTTGTGAAGGGGTTGGCTCGGAAGCTTCCCCTTAACTGCAAGCTGATGATTTGTAATTAGACAGATAAATTCTTAGAATAGGGTTTCTCGAATGGCTTTTTCTATCTCTTCAGAAATGGTTTTTTGGACTTGGGGCTGGCTGATCTTTGCCCCTTTGGGATCGGTCAGATAAAAGATATCAAGGGCTTGATTTTTTTCTGTGGCAATTTTTGACAGATGGATATTGAGTCCTAACTTTGAAAAGGTTCGTGTGATTTTATAGAGAAGTCCAATTTGGTCATCGGCTTGAATTTCAACGATGGTGGTTCCAAGAGAGCTTTCATTGTCAAACTTAATAAGAGGAGAGCTGATGCTTACAGGCTTTTCTCTTTGAGAATATGCTTTTGATTTTAAGAGCCCTTCAATGGTGATTTGTTTTTGGATAATCTGTTTCATTCCTTCTTCAATTTTCTTACGGGTTCTTTCGGGTAGAATTCCTTTTTCATAACGGTTTTCAAGCGAGAATTTATCCAGGATAATTCCATCTTTTCTTGTAAAGATATTGGCACTTAAAATATTGACCTCTTGGCTCGCAATCACTCCGGTCAGTTCAGAGAAGAGCCCGATGTGATCCTTGGTGCAAACGGTCAGTTCAGTGGTATTGGTCTTTTCTAAAAATTCCCAGAGAATTTTAGGATCCTCTTTTTTAATTTCAGCGATGATCTTTAAGTGTTCTAAAATAGTCTCTGGTCGGTACGATTGAAGATAATTCAGAGGAAGCATTTCAAGATGTTGAAGCGTCTCATCGGGTGGAATATTTTTTCGGGTTAGGATTTCCACATAAGAATTTTTAATGGCTTCGATTTCAGAAGGAAGAAGAATGACTTTTTCTTCTAAATATCGCTTGGTCTTGTAAAAAAGTTCCCAAAGAAGAGACTCTCGCCACTCGTTCCAAACCTCATCACTGGTGGCTCGCCAGTCGCAATAGGTCAAAAGAACGAGCATTTTCAGATTTTCGACATCGACCACCTTTTTCGAAAAATCGACAATCACCTTTTCTTCTGAAAGATCTCGTCTTTGAGAAAGATGAGACATGACGAGATGATGTTCTACGAGGAGTCGGATTCGCTCTCTTTTTTCAGAATCGTATTCTAGTTTTTTTAAAATTTCCTGCGTTATTTTAGCCCCGGTGACCGAGTGATTGTGCCCTTGAATTTTGCCAATGTCATGAAAAAATATGGCGAGAAAAAGAACTTCTCGATCTTGCACTTTTTTCAAAATTTCCGAGAAACCACTCAGGCGAGGATCCTGGGTTTTTTTTAAGTCGTCCATGAAAGAGAGGGCTTTAAGCGTATGTTCATCCAGCGTATATTTGTGATAAAAATCATGTTGAACCAGACAAGTTGCCCGTCCAAATTCAGGAATGTATTTTCCCAAGAGACCGCAAGTATGCATGGCTCGCAGTGCAGGGATGATTTCTCCCTCATAACCCATTAAGTTAACAAAAATATCTCGAATTTGAGGTGAAGTTCGAACTTTTTTATCAACGAGATGGAGATTTTCCCTGATTTGTTGAATGAGGCTTTGGCTGAGTTGATATTTTCCTTGGGCACAGTAGAGAAAAAGTTCGAAGAGTTTTTGGGGTTCTTCACGAAAGAGATTTGGATTTGTTCCAGGAAAGATTTCTTCTGTGGTAAATGAAAACCCATGTCGATGGATGAATTTCTCTGGGAATTGAATTTTGAGTTGAGTTTGAATTTCTTCTCTGGCCAATAAGGCACGGACAACGAGATCGACATTCCGTGCATGAAGGTAGTAATCTTTCATGAAGCCTTCGGACATTTTTAAAAGGGGGGTATCTTGATAGCCTAGATTCTGAGCAACTTTGACCTGCAGATTTAAAGATAAAATATCAAAACATTTTCCTGTTAAGAAATGGAGTTCATTTCTGACCCGGTGGAGAAAATCAAGTGACTTTTGAATCATTTTGAAGTCTTTTTGAGAAAGAATTCCATTTTCTAATAATGTTTCGAAATGGTTGTATCGCGAAAGGGCTTGATAGAGCCAAAGGATGGATGAAAGATCTCGTAATCCGCCCACGCCTTCTTTAATATGGGGTTCTTGCAAATAAACGGTCCCTTGATACTTTTCATGGCGAAGACGTATTTCTTCCAATTTGAAAGAAATGTAGGACGAGAGATCATAAGCCAAACAGTTTCGGGAAAAATTTTCTTTAAATTTTTGAAAGAGAATTTCATCCCCTGTGATAAAGCGGGCCTCCATCATGGCCGTGCGTGATTTAAAGTCTCGTCGTCCTTCTTCAACGGTTTCAGGAATGGTTCTCACTGCGTGGCCTACTTTAAGGCCACTATCCCACAGAAGGTAGAGAATAGGCTTGATCATTCGATCTTCTAATGCGTTAGATTTTTCTTTGAGAAGAAAAAGAATATCGATATCCGAAAAAGGATTTAACGTGGCTCGACCATATCCTCCCAAGGCAACGAGAGAAAAAGGAGCCGTTGTTTGAGGTCGGCCTTGTTGCAGTTCTTCTTCTTTACAGGCAAGTTCAAAAATGTGTTGGATCAGAATATCCATGAGATAACTTCGATCTTGCGCAATCTCAAGGCCTGAAACCCCATAACGATGCGCCATTAAAAGGCGCTGCATCTCTATGTGAAGAAATTTTTTATAAAGCGAAAGCCAGTCTTGATCTCCGGATTCTGGCAGGACTTTGAGTTTTGACTCGGCGTGCTTAAGGACTTTTTCAGGATTAATCTTCATTTTATCGCCTGTCACCAGTCTCCAGTCTTCAGTGACCGATGACCGGTGACCCTTTAAGGTTTTTCATCGACTACAATTTCTTTGATGATTTTATAAGCTTCAATTTTTTTACGTAAAGTAGATCGGTTCATGCCTAGTATCTGTGCTGCCTTGAGTTGATTTCCCTGGGTCTGTTTCAATGCCAGTTTAATGAGTTCTTTTTCGATATGATGCATGATTTCGCCTTGTTCACCACGGGCTTGAACTTCCAAAATGATGTCTAAAATAGATTGGGCGATGGCTTGAAGATTCCCTTTCGTAACGGATCCTTTAGAGGAAATGGAAGAGGGCTCTGTCATTTGAATATCTTCTAAAAGGATGAGATTTCCCTTGGTTGTAATAACGGCTCGCTTCAGCGTATTTTCAAGTTCTCGAATGTTCCCAGGCCAAGGATAATGGATGAGGGCCTTGAGTGCGGCGGTATGAATTCCTTGAACTTCTTTATTAAATTCTAGTGAAAATCGTTTTAGAAAATATTGGCAGAGTTCTGAAACATCATCTTTTTTTTCTCTTAACGGGGGAAGCCAGATGGTAATCGTATTGAGCCGATAAAAAAGATCCTCACGAAATTCATTTTTTTGAATAGCCTCCTCTAAATTTTTATTGGTAGCAGCGATCACTCTTACATTCACTCGAATGGTGGCGATTCCTCCCACTCTTTGAAATTCCTTTTCCTGAAGAACGCGAAGGAATTTGGCCTGAGTCGATGGGGCAAGATCTCCGATTTCATCCAGGAAAATAGTTCCCTCGTCACATTGCTCGAATTTTCCAATTCTTTGAGCAGAGGCCCCCGTAAAGGCTCCTTTTTCATGGCCAAAGAGCTCGCTTTCTAACAAGGCTTCTGGAATGGCCGCACAGTTAATCGGTAAAAAGGGCTTCTCTTTTCTTCCACTATGGTGATAAATAGCTCGGGCGACAAGCTCTTTTCCGGTTCCACTTTCTCCTCGGATCAGAACCGAGACATCTTTAGGAGCAATTTGCCCAATCATTTTATAAACTTCTTGCATTTTTTTTGAAGATCCCACAATCAAATCTTGTTCGAGATTGACAGTTCGTCCAGATTCAAAAATGACTTTTTGATGCATGGAGACTCTGGCATGAATGGCTTTTTGAATGAGATCTTTGAGTTCAGCAGGTTCAAAGGGTTTTAGGATATAATCAAAGGCGCCCCGCTTCATTGCTTCGATAGCGGTTTGAGTGGTTCCAAAGGCTGTCATTAAAATAACAGGAAGTTTTTCATCTGCCTTTTTTAGCTCACGCAAGGTTTCAAGTCCGGAAGTCGTGCCCATTCGAATGTCCATTAGAACGGTGTCGGGTAAGCTCGCGAGAGTCATCTCCAATGCCTCTTTCCCTGAAGAGGCGCAAAAGGTCTTATAACCTTCCTCAGAAAGCATTCTCGAAACCGAATAGCGAATCGATTCATCATCATCGACAATCAATATTTTGAAAGACATTATTGCTCCTTAGACCACAGACCACGGACCACAGACCATTGTACGGACTGTCGACCGTCGACCGTGGTCTCGCGTCTATCTTCTTGACTTCCGAGTATGTTTCCTCTTAAATTCTTACAGGTTTTATAGGGAAAACAAGTGGAAAACAAGAAAAAACGGATTTTCATTTGAAGATTGGCATTTTAGGTTCAGGGAGAGGAACGAATTTCGAAGCGATTGCAGACGCTATTGACAGGGGTGTCCTTAAGGCTGAAATGGTCGTTGTGATTTCAGATGTTGAAAATGCCTTGATTCTTGAAAAGGCAAAACAAAAAGGGATTCCTCATTTTTATATTCCTCCTGGAAAATATCAAACACGATTAGATCCTCAGGCAGAAAAAAAATATGTAACGTGTTTAAAAGAGCATGGGGTTACATGGGTGGTGCTTGCTGGATTTATGAGAGTTTTGAAAGAGATTTTTTTTGAAAATTATTCAGGGAAGATTTTAAATATTCATCCTTCTCTTTTACCTTCTTTCAGGGGATTAAAAGCCTGGTCTCAGGCCTTAGACTATGGAGTCAAAATCACAGGTTGTACGGTTCATGCAGTCGATGGAGGAGTAGACACCGGGCCGATTATTCTTCAGGAAGCGGTTCGGGTGGAAGATTCGGACAATTCAGAAACCTTGCACGCTCGGATTCAAGAGCTTGAGCATCGACTCTACCCTCAAGCACTTCAATTGATTGCTGAAGGTAAGGTTGAATTTAGGGGAAGGCGAGTCGTGATGAAGAGATGAACATGAATATCGAGCTTACACATGAAGAACTCAAAGGCCTGCGTGTTCAGGTTTTAAAAGTTCATGATCTTTTACAAGATCAATATGGAAAACAAGAAAGAGAGGGAAAGAAAAATCCCTTGGATGAATTGATCCTGACCATTCTTTCTCAGAATACAAGTCGGGCTCATGCCCAGGAATCCTTTGATAAGTTATGGAAAAAGTATAAAGGATGGGAGGCCTTAATGAACGCCCCTTCTTTAGAAATTTCTAAAACCATTCAAAATGGGGGCCTACATCATACCAAGGCCATCCGAATGAGACGGATTTTAAAAAGAATTTATAAGGATCGCGGCGATCTTTCTTTAGATTTTTTAAGGGAGAAAGATCAAAATGATGCGATGAAATATTTGATTTCCCTTAAAGGTCTGGGGCCCCGAACGGCAAGTCATATTCTTTTGTATTCGCTCAATCAACCCGTGATGCCTGTCGATACGCATGTGACGAGGGTATCGAAAAGATTGGGCTGGGTTTGGGATGGAGCAAATCGAGAGGTGATTCAGCAAGTGATGAATCGTGCAACTCCACGATATTTGATTTTGAGTCTCTATTCTCAACTGATGAAGCATGGACAGGTTACGTGTAAATTAAAGGCCCCGCGTTGCATGGGTTGTGTGATTCGAAACGATTGTGAATATTATAAAAATAGGGATAAGCGTTAAGGTTTAAGGGAAAAGTTCTAAAAGAGAGGATGATCTACGATGAAGTTAAAACTCGGTTTACCTAAAGGAAGTTTGCAGGAATCAACCTTTGCTATTTTTAAGAAAGCAGGATATGCCATTCGTGTCGGGGAAAGGTCTTATAAGCCTTCGGTTGATGATCCTGAAATTGAAGCCATACTCATTCGGGCTCAGGAAATGTCACGTTATGTTGAGTCAGGTGTTTTAGATTTGGGGCTGACCGGAAAGGATTGGGTTGTTGAAAATGGTTCGGATGTGCATGAAATAGCGGAATTGATTTATGCCAAACAGGGTTTGCGACCTATTCGGTGGGTCATTGCGGTCCACAATGATTCTAAATTCCAAAAAGTTGAAGATCTTGTGGATAAGAAAATTGCAACGGAGGGGGTGAATCTTACCCGAAGTTTTCTTGAAAAGCGAGGCGTGAAGGCCCATGTAGAATTTTCATGGGGGGCAACGGAAATCAAGGTTCCTGAATTGGTAGACGCGATTTGTGAAATTACAGAAACCGGCTCGAGTTTAAGGGCTAATCATTTGCGCATTATCGAAACGGTTTTAGAATCAACCACACGTGTGATTGTCAACAAAAAGGCTTGGGAAGATCCATGGAAGAGAAAGAAAATTGAAAATTTGGCGCTTCTTTTAAAAGGGGCTTTGATGGCGGAAGAAAAAGTAGGGGTTAAGATGAATGTCCCTTCGGAGAAGTTGAAAGAAATTACCTCTTTACTGCCTGCGCTTCGAGAACCTACTATTTCAGAATTGATGAAGAAACCAGGTGAAAAGAGTTGGTTTGCCATTGAAACCATTGTGGACGAAAAAATTATTCGAGAGCTTATTCCAAAGTTGAAATCTAAAGGGGCTGAAGGGATTATTGAATATCCATTGAATAAAGTGATATACTAAACGACAGTTTAAAGTTAGAAGTTGAAAGTTTAAAGTTCACCCGCCTCGCCTGCGGCGGGAGGCTGGGAAGATAAAAGAGTTTAAAAAGGAGGTTTGTGATGCCATGTGGTCGTAAGAAAAGAAAATCAAAGATGAATAAACACAAAAGAAAAAAGAGAAGTCGTCAAGATCGACATAAGAAATAATCCTTTTATCAATCCCTGTTTTAGAGTGGAATACCCTCTCTGAAACAGGGGTTTGTGTTTTCTTATAGATTCTTAAGGAGAGAAAAATCAACTATGAAAACGAGCCCATAGTCAACGATCTACAGTCCATAGAAAATAAATGATTCCTTTAAAACTGTCGACCATTGACTGTGGACTGTAGACCATTTTCATCTGCTGTAGATGAAAATTTATGATGACAAATTAAACGAGAAAATAGTTATGACTCAAAGTGTGCATGTTCGCTCACCCGCGAAGGTCAATCTTTTCTTAGAGGTGATTAGGAAAAGAGAGGATGGCTATCATGATCTCAAAACCGTTTTTCAAGAGATTGATTTATGTGATGAGATTGAGGTCAGCCTATGGGACAAAAAGGAAATTAGGATTAGCACGAATGTTTCGGATATTCCTACCGACTCGACCAATTTAGCCTATCGGGCCGCTCAGGCTTTTTTAGAGATAGTAGGGATCGACAGGGGCGTTCATATTCGAATCGATAAAAAAATTCCCGTTGCGGCTGGATTGGGTGGAGGTTCTAGTAATGCTGCGGCTACTTTAAAGGCCTTAACAAAGCTGTTTCAAACAGATTTGCCAAAAGATAAAATTTTCCAAATAGCCCGTCAATTAGGGGCTGATGTCCCTTTCTTTTTAATGGGTGGAACAGCTTTGGGAGAGGGGATTGGGGATCAATTAACACCGCTTGATATTTCTCCATCGCTTGATTTTCTCTTAGTGAATCCCAATTTTAAAGTTCCAACACCTAGGGTTTATCGGGCTTTAAAATTGGGCGAAACGAAAATAAATTTAGACATTCATCGGATGGTGGCCTCCCTTAAAAAAACAAATTTGCGGGAGTTATCATCTCTCCTTTATAATCGCTTGGAAGAGGTTGTCTTTGAATCTTTTCCTCAATTAGGAGAAATAAAGGAAGTCTTGAAACGTTTAGGGGCTGAGGGTGTCCTTTTGTCGGGAAGCGGTCCGACCCTTTTTGCATTGGTGGGTTCACCCGAAGAGGGTTTAAAAATACAAACTCAATTCCATAAAAATTTTTCTTCTAAATTTTGGACCGCTTTAACTAAAACAAACTTCACTTTTCCGTCTTAGAAGGAGTATACTGGGCGTGTGTGGCTTTCCCAAACACAAAGAAAGGTGAACCCCATGGAAATCACCAATGTCAAAGTTCATCTGAAAGAATCTCATGGGAGTAAGTTAAAAGCTTTTGTAACGATTACCTTTGATGAAATGTTCGTCGTCAGGGATTTAAAGGTGATCGAAGGTAAAAATGGCCCTTTCGTTGCTATGCCTAGCATCAAGATGAAAGAGCCCTGTGTTAAGTGTAGTCGAAAGATTCCCATCCGAAGTAAATTCTGTCCTGAGTGTGGAGCAAGGCTTCCCGAAGTATCATTCCATAATTATCATGATGAAGAGCATCGAGAAGACCACAAAGACATTGCCCACCCCATTACCGCCGAAGCCAGAGACATTATCCAAAAGAAGGTCCTCGAGGCCTATTACGCTCTAACAGACAGTTCAAACAAATACGGTTCAAAGTCTAAGGTTTAAAGTTCAAGGAAAAGACCTGAGCATGCAGAATCTTTAAACTTTGAACTTTAAACTTTAAACTTTGAACTGTATTGATGGCTGCCCGGCTAGGACTCGAACCTAGAAAAGCAGACCCAAATTCTGCTGTGTTACCATTACACCACCGGGCAGTGGGAGACAGTATAAACGAGAAAGAGAAGATAAAAAAGTAGAAAGTGATTTTTCCGATGAAGAGAATATTTTAAAATGTTATATTGTCGTCCCGTCTCGAAAGACAGTTGAAGGTTTAAAGTTCAAAGTTCAAGGATTTCGAGGTCGGTTTTTTTCTTTAAACTTTCAACCTTAAACTTTAAACAGTTTTAAGAGGAAGAATGAACTCTCAAGATTTTGTTGTTGTTGTTTTGGCCGCGGGTCGTGGAACACGGATGAAATCGTCTCTTCCAAAGGTGTTGCACCCTTTATGTGGAAAATCTTTGATTAGAAGGACCCAAGAGTTATTAAAGGGGTTCAGCTTTAAGCATCAGATTTTTGTTCTTCCCCCGGATGGGGATAAAATTCGAGAAGAACTCCCTCAAACTGTTGAGTTTGTGATTCAAGAAAAACCTTTGGGGACGGCTCATGCAGTGCTGGCTTCGAAGCCTTTTTTAAAGGATTGGAAAGGCTCTGTTTTGATTCTTTGTGCAGATGTGCCTCTTCTTTCGAGAGAGACCATAAAAAAATTTATTGAAAAACATGAAGAAGATCACTATGATGGGACGGTTTTGACGGGGAGATTGGCAAATCCTACGGGTTATGGCCGCATTGTACGAAAGGCCTCTGGAGAAGTTAAAGCTATTGTAGAAGAGCTAGAGGCAACGGTTTACGAAAAGGCTATCGAAGAGATTAATTCTGGAATTTATTGTTTCAACTGGCCTGCCTTGTCTTCTGCCCTGAATGAGATAGCGCTTCATCCAGAAAAAAATGAGCTTTATCTTACCGATGTGATTGAGATCATGACGGCTCGTCATCAATCTGTAGGCGCTTTTGAGGTCAAGGATTTTCGGGAGGTGATGGGAATTAATTCTCGTCATCAATTGGCCGAAGCTGAACGAGTTCTGAGGCGAAGAGTCTTAAATCATTGGATGGATGAGGGCGTCACCCTTCTTGATCCTGATTCCATTTTTATTGATGAGACCGTGGTAATCGGTCAGGATACCATCATTCATCCTTTTACGGTGATTGAAGGTGAAGTGGTGATTGGAAAAAATTGTGTGATTGGACCTTTTGCTCACTTAAGAGGAAAATGCCATTTAAAAGATAAGGTCGAGATTGGAAATTTTGTGGAAGTGAAGTCCTCTCAGATAAGCGGGCGTGTTAAGGCAAAGCATTTGACTTATTTGGGAGATGCTGTGATTGGTGAAGGCGTGAATGTAGGGGCAGGAACCATTACGGCTAATTATGATGGGACTCATAAGTATCCGACGCATATCGAAGAGGGCGCTTTTATTGGAAGTGGGACCATTTTAGTCGCACCCGTGCGAGTGGGAAAGAAGGCTGTAACGGGGGCGGGCTCTGTAGTCACCCGTGGCAAGGATGTTCCAGAGGGGGAGACAGTTGTTGGAGTCCCCGCAAAAGTTTTGGCGAAGAGAATTAAAAGCTGATAACGAAATTGACAATAACAATAAAGGTAAAATAAATAAATTCCTAAATTATCCATTTTCAATTGTTAATTATCAATTAAGAATTATCAATTAAGTACGATGGGAGTTGTGATGAAGGAGATGGCGGTTTTTTCAGGCACTTCGAATCCTGAATTGGCAAAAAAAATTGTCGATTATCTCAATATACCTCTTGGAGAAGTCGAGATCTCTCGATTTAGTGAGGGAGAGATTTTTGTTCGGGTGAAACAGGATGTTCGGGGACGCGATGTTTTTCTTGTTCAATCGACGTGTCCTCCGGTGAATGAAAACCTGATGGAACTTTTGATTATGATGGATGCTTTTTTGAGGGCCTCTGCGGCTCGTCTGACCGTGGTGCTTCCTTATTATGGCTATGCCCGTCAGGACCGTAAGGATCAGCCCCGTGTTCCGATTTCTGCGAAGCTTGTGGCCAATCTTATTACTGCCGCGGGGGCAGATCGAGTGCTGACCATGGATCTTCATGCGGACCAGATTCAAGGTTTCTTTGATATTCCTCTCGATCATTTATTTTCGGCGCCTGTTTTCATTCGTTATCTCAAAAGTTTAAAATTGGACAATATGGTCATTGTCACTCCGGATGTAGGAGGAATTAAACGGGCCAGGGCCTTTGCAACTCGTTTGGGAGCCGATTTGGCGATTGTCGATAAAAGACGGGTCAATTCAGTTGATGCAGAAGTTCTTCATCTGATTGGAGATGTCCGAGGGAAAACAGCGATCATTGTGGACGATATGATTGCAACGGCTGGCTCTCTGGCGGAGGCAGCAAAAATTGTGGATGAAAATGGAGCAAGCCAGATTTATGCGACCGGGGCTCATGCGATTTTGTCGGGTCCAGCCACTGAGAGAATTCAGAAAACCCGTTTAAGAGAGTTGGTCGTGACAGACAGCGTTCCTTTAGGGGGAAAGGCCCTCGATCATAAAATCAGGGTTCTCACCGTTGCAGAGCTCTTGGGAGAAGCGATTCGAAGAATACATGAGAATGAATCCGTCAGCTCACTTTTCATATAAGTTTAAACTGTTTTTGATTTTGTTTTTTCTTTGAACTTTAAACTCTTGCCCCGTTGAATAACGGGGTTAAACTTTTAACTGTTTTTGAAGGAGGAATTTATGTCAGAAATGTTAGCGTTGGGAGTTGAGGAACGTGTAGAAAAAGGTAAGTCCGTTAAAAGACTTAGAAAGAGCGGGTTGATCCCTGCCGTGATTTATGGAGAAGGAAAGCCAGGGATTTCTGTTAAAGTCGAAGCGAGGGAATTCACGCGTGCGATTAAAGGTCATTCGATTGAAAATTTAATTTTCAGTTTGAATTTATCTAATGAAAAAAATAAAAAAGGAACCACCGCCTTGGTTCGCGATGTTCAGATCGATCCTTTGAAAGATTGTGTTCTTCACGTGGATTTTCTGCAAGTTTCGATGAAGAAAAAGTTAAGGACGAGGGTCAGAATTGAATCGAAGGGAGAACCCATGGGTGTTTCTCAGCAGGGAGGAATTTTGGAATGTACCTTGCGTGAAATTGAAATTGAGTGTTTTCCTCTCAATATTCCAGAAGCCCTGGTGGTCGATGTCTCTCAAGTAGGATTAGGTCAATCTTTCTTTGTTCGTGATATCGAGCCCCCAGAGGGAGTCACGATTTTAACGGCTCCAGACATCAGCGTTTTCTCAGTGGCTATACCTAAGGTTGAAGAAGAAGTTCCCAAAGAGGGAGAGAAGACTGAACCTGAAGTGATTGCGAAGGGTAAAGAGCCTGCTCCCGGAGAAGCGGCTGAAGGAGCCCAGGTAGCAGCCCAAAAGAAAGAGGCTCCCGCACAGAAAGAAGCTGAGAAAAAGAAGGAGAAATGAAACTTATTATAGGGTTAGGGAACCCGGGGGAGAAGTATCAGTATACCCGTCATAATATTGGTTTTTGGTTGTTAGAAGAATTGGCAAAGGATTGGAAAATTCACTTTCATCGAAAAATGGATTGTGAATCTTTGTTAGCCGAAGGAAAGATTGGAGAAAAATCTTTTATTTTAGCAAAGCCGCTCACGTATATGAATAACAGCGGTCGGGCGGCTGAAAAGCTCCTTCAATCTTTTGGATTGTCTCATCAAGATACTTTGGTTATACTGGACGATGTTTTTTTGAAATTGGGCATGCTTCGATTTCGGTTGCAAGGAAGCTCAGGGGGACATAAGGGATTGGCATCTATTTTGAGTATGTGTCAATCAAATGAATTTCCCAGACTTCGCTTGGGTGTTGGACTTCCTCAAGAAGAGGGAAAAGATTATGCAGATTATGTTTTGAGCCCCTTTGAGTTGGAGGAGTTGGAAGAGACGAGGAGAATGATTGAGACCGCACAGACTTGCGTCTCAATTTTTATTTCGCAGGGATCTATGGCTCTTCAAAAGTGGTTAAGCGATTATCAGTCAAGAAAGCAGATATAAGCTGTAGGTTGTAAGCGATAAGTTTTAAAGGAATTTTTTTTCTACTTACTACTTACTATTTACTACTTACTATTCTAAACGGAGGTATTCAGTGAAGCATTATGAAGCAATGGTCATTTTAGATCCAACGGTTGTAGACGCGGAAGCGGAAAAACTTGTCAAAGGGTTTGAAAGTGAATTGGTAGGCTCTGGGGGTTCCATTGTGTCTCGTGACCTTCAAGGGAAGCGTGCTCTTGCCTATAAGGTTAAAGGTTTTCGGGAGGGGATTTATGCTCTTTTACTTTTTCAAGCTCCTTCTGATGGAATATTAAAGATCGAAAAGAAATTTAAAATAACTCCTCAGGTTTTAAGATATCTTTTGATAAAGAATTGACATTTTGATGAAAAAGCCCAATCTGCTTCGTTGCATGCGGCGCTCCTTTGTGCGGCGTACGAAAAAATGTACGCCTCCGCAGTCGCTTGCATGCGCCTCGCATCTTGGGACTTTTTGATCAAAATGTTCGTGTAGAGTATGTAAGGATTAAGTATGACAGGCGACTGTAGTCCAAGGGGAGGGTACAATGGCAGATCTTAATAAAGTTTTTTTGGTGGGTCGATTAACGCGGGATCCTGAAGTAAGATATACCTCAGGAGGTCAGGCAGTAGCAGATCTTGGGCTTGCGACTGGGAGAACTTATTTATCAAAAACAGGGGAAAAGAAGGAAGAGGTTTGTTTTGTTGATGTTGTGGTTTGGGGACGTCAGGCAGAAACATCAGGTCAATATCTGACAAAGGGTTCTCCCATTTTGGTTGAAGGAAGATTGCAGTTGGATAGTTGGGAGACCAAAGAAGGTGAAAAGAGAAATCGTTTAAAGGTTGTTGCCTTGAGGGTTCAATTTCTAGGCCGTCCGCCTTCAAAAGGGACTTCTCCTGTCTCAGAGGAAGTAGGGGTCTCCTCTAAATCTGAAGAAGGGGTAGAGAGTTCCGACGAAGCAGAGGATGATATCCCGTTCTAAGTCGATGTTGTCATCACTGAAAAGTAAATTTTGATATAAATTCAAAGTAAGTGTTCAACGTTTCTTTACTTAAGTCGAAAATCAAAAATTAAATATCAAAATGACAAATTAAAAATCAAAAATTAAATTGTTTCAGAAGTTTTTCATAAATCTCTACCACAATTTTGATATTTGATGTTTGATTTTTGCTATTTTAAAAAGAGGGAGTTTGTTATGCCGTATATGGAAGAACGTCGTGAGCGAAGAGATGATCGGGATCGGCGCAGTGAGAAAACAGAACGCGAAGAGAAGGTTATTCGGAAGAAAAAGTGTAGATTCTGTATCGATCAAGTTGAAGGGATTGATTATAAGGATACCTTAAAACTTCGAAAGAATTTGACAGAGCGCGGGAAAATTATTCCTCGTAGAATTACAGGTAATTGTTCTTTTCACCAAAGACAGATTGCAAGTGCGGTGAAGCGAGCAAGATTTATTGCACTGATTCCGCCGATCATTGATCAATAAGTTGGTTTTTTTATTTATCGGAAAATTTATAATGGCCGCGACTGGTGACAGGCGACCGGTGACCATTTTTAGAGGAAAATCCTATGGAAATATTACTGTTACAGACAATCGAGAAATTAGGTGAAGCAGGAACGGTTCGAAAAGTTTCGGATGGTTATGCAAGAAATTACCTTATTCCAAGACATTTTGCGATTCCCGCCGTAGAAGGTGTTGTTGCTATGGCTAAAACTTTGGCAGAAAATCGGCAGGCCGAGGAACATGAAATTTTGGAAGAAGCAAAGGCTTTGAAAGAACGCTTGGAATCAATGACATGTAGTATTTCAGTTAAAGTGGGTCGCAATGATCAATTGTT
The DNA here is from genome assembly GCA_016178055.1 of Chlamydiota bacterium. NCBI lineage: Bacteria > Pseudomonadati > Chlamydiota > Chlamydiota bacterium. Next base: position 51,136 of record JACOUC010000048.1, read on the forward strand.
TGGGTCAGTCACCCATCAGGATATTGCAAAGGTTTTAGAAGAGGCTGGAGTAACGATTGACCGAAGAAGAATTCTGTTGGATGGACCCATCAAGCATCTTGGAGATTTTTCCGCTGTGGTGAAGTTGCATCCCCAGGTCGAAGCTTCTTTGAAGGTTTCTGTTGTTCGTAAGTAACGATGAAAAACGAGTCCACGGTCAACGGTCAACAGTCTACAGAAAATAAATAATTCTTTTAAACTGTCGACCATTGACTGTCGACTGTAGACCCATTTTCATCCACTTGGGTGGACAACACGTTTATGGCTACAGCTATGAAAATGAGAGCTTACAACTCGCCGCTGTTTTTAGCATGGGAAGCTTTTTTTGATGAAATCAGTTTCAGGTGTTTCGATTGAAAAGTTACCTCCTCAGAATATTGAGGCCGAAATCGGGGTCTTGGGTTCTATTCTGATTGACCGTGAAGTCGTTCCAACCGTGCTTGCCCAGTTAAGGTCGGAGAGCTTTTATCTAGATACCCATCAAAAAATTTTTAATGCATTGATCACGCTTTATGATCATAATCGCCCCTTGGACCTGATTACCTTGACGGAGGCGATTGAAAAGGCAGATGGGCTCGATGCGGTGGGAGGGGCCAGTACCTTGGTCGCTCTTCCCCAGGCGGTTCCGACCTCTGCACACGTGGAGGAATATGTTCGAATTGTTCATGAGAAAGCTGTTTTAAGAAACCTCATTCACACGTGTACAGAAATCATCACTCATAGTTACAGTACCGAAGAGGAAGTCGATCAGCTTTTAGATATGGCTGAACAGCGTATTTTCGATCTGGTTCAGAATCGGGCGAAAATTGATCAAAATGCGTCTTTCAAAGATTTGGTTCGTCAAACGATGGAATCGATTGATCGGGCCTATCAAAAGAAGGGAGCCCTTTTAGGGATCTCTTCTGGATTTAAAGATTTTGACGAGATAATGTCGGGCCTTCAGCGTTCAGATATGATTGTGGTGGCAGCCCGTCCTTCCATGGGGAAAACGGCTTTTGCACTGAATATTGCAGAGCATGTGGTGGTGAATGAAAAATTACCCGTGGGCATTTTTAGTTTAGAAATGTCGAGGGAGCAGCTGGTTCAAAGAATGTTGTGTGCTCATGCCAAGGTTAATCTTCAGCACGTTCGGCGGGGTTTTATATCACACGAAAATTGGCGTCAACTGGTTCATTCGGCGAACGCTCTTTCAGAAGCTCCGCTTTATATTGATGATACACCGGGATTGTCAGCCACAGAGCTTAGGGCCAAGGCAAGGCGTTTTAAGTCTGCTTATAACATTGAACTTTTGATTGTAGATTATCTTCAACTCATGCAGAGTTTTCAAAGTAACAGGTCAGAGAATCGGCAGCAGGAAATTTCTGAAATTAGCCGTTCATTAAAAAGTTTGGCTCGGGAACTAAATATCCCGATCATTGTTCTTTCTCAGCTCAATCGTGCGGCTGAGAATCGTCCTGAAAATAAACCGAGGCTATCCGATCTGAGGGAATCAGGTGCGATTGAGCAGGATGCCGATGCTGTGATTCTCTTGCTTCGACGCGAATATTATAATCCGGAGGATTCTCCAGGAGAGGCCGATATTATTATTGCTAAACAAAGAAATGGTCCGACAGGGGATATGAAATTGACCTTTGTCAGTGAGTTTACTCGTTTTGAGAACCATAGTCCAAGAGAGGAAGGGGAATAATCATGAAGAGATTAGTTTATATCGTATTGGCTGTGTTTGGAATTTTATCGCTGGGGTTCTCCTTTGCTCAAGAAAAGGAGAAGGTTGTAAAAAAAGTAGAGGTTGCAGGAAATCTTTCAGTCAATAAAGACCTTATTCTATCTCGTGTAAAGACGCATTCAGGAAGTGCTCTTCTCCAGTCGGACTTGGACGATGATTTAAAACGCCTTTATTCCATGGGCCATTTTTCGGATGTCGAAGTGGATGTCAAAGATGAATTCGATGGTTTTATCGTGACCTTTGTGGTTGTTGAAAAAGCGATTGTGAAGGAAATTGTTTTTGAGGGGAATAAGGCCTTTAATGAGAAAAAGCTAAAGAAACAGATGAAATTAAATATGGGGGATCGCATCAATGAAACTCAGCTTAAAGAAGATGTTCAGGCCATTAAAGACTTTTATAAAGATAAGGGTTATCCGAATACCAAGGTCGACTATTCTTTAAGTGTGGATAAGGAAATTGGCCATGCAGCGATTGTGATTCATGTTCAAGAAGGGGTTCGAGTCAAAGTCGATCGAGTCGCGTTTGTTGGGAATAAGGCCTTTCGTGAAAAGCGCTTGAGAAAAGTGTTGAAGACCCGTCGTCCGATTCTTTTCTTTGGAGGAAATTTCAAAGAAGATGTGTTTGAAGAGGATAAAGACCGATTGCTTGATTTCTATCGCTCTGAAGGATATATCGATGCCAAGATTGATGATGTTAAGACAAGTTATGATGCCTCTGGGAAAAAAATGACTTTAACGATTTATGTGACAGAGGGAAAACAGTATCAGGTAGGAGAAGTGGTTTTAGAAGGAAATACGACCTTTCCCTCTGCGGATATTGCAAAACTTTTTAAGATGACCTCAGGAATTATTTTTACTCCAGATAGGCTCAAAACGGATGTGAATCAAATTCGAGATTATTATTTGTCGAAAGGTTATGTGGATGCAACGGTTCGGCCTCAAACGGTCTTAAATGAAAAAACTCAAAGGATCGATGTTCTTTATTCCATTGAAGAATTGGGTATTTCTTATTTGGATCAGATTAAGATTCGAGGCAACACTAAAACGAAAGACATTGTGATTCGTCGTGAATTGGCTGTCAAGCCGGGCGAGGTTTTTAATGGCGTCAAAGTCCGTCGCAGTCAGGAACGGTTGATGAATTTGGGATATTTTAAGACGGTTTTAATGGATATTGAGCCGACGGACCGTCCTGAAAAGAAAAATCTTTTGGTGGATGTTGAGGAAACAAAGACAGGAGAAATTGGATTTGGCGTTGGATTTAGCTCAATTGATAATCTGATTGGATTTGTAGAAATGACTCAGAAAAATTTTGACTGGAAAAATTTTCCAACTTTTACCGGTGACGGTCAAAAATTGAGAATACGGGCTCAGGTTGGAACTAAGAGACAGGATTACACCTTGAGTTGGACAGAGCCATGGCTTTTTGATCGGCCTATTTCTTTTGGAATGGATCTTTATCGAAGGGACAGCCGTTTTTTGAGTGACGTCTACGACGAAAGAAGGACCGGAGGAGATCTTCGATTAGGGAAAAAGATTGTGGAGTTTGTAAGGGCAGATTTGACGTATAAATTAGAGGAAGATGAAATTCGACATGTCTCGGACAGTGCTTCAGATGCGATTAAACAGGAGGCAGGGACTTTTGATGTCAGCAGTATGGAATTTTCACTGACCCGGGATACACGCAATAGTCCTCTTTCAGCCACTCAAGGAATGCGTAATTCGATTAGTTTAGAGGTGGCCGGAGGTCCTTTTGGTTTTGATCGTGATTTTACAAAATATACGACCCGTAACAGTCTATATATTCCTCTTCCACTGGATTTAGTGTTGCGTTTGAGTGGTCAGGCGGGCCTCGTGGATAACTTTGGGGATTCAGATCGAGTCCCACTTTTTGAGCGTTTCTTTTTGGGAGGGGCAAACACCATTCGAGGTTTCAAATTTAGGGATGTGGGGCCTAAGGATGAAGAAGGAGAGCCCATTGGAGGTAAGTCGATGATTACGGGAAGTGCAGAGTTGACTTATCCTATTTTTGAAAAATTGAGAGGGGCCGTATTTTATGATACGGGAAATGTATACGAAGATTATGCCGATTTTGATCTGGGTGATTTAAGAACCGGTGTAGGTGTAGGATTAAGGTTAGACCTTCCTATTGGACCGATTCGGTTGGACTATGGATGGCCGATTGATCGGGATGAATTTCAGGATAGCGATGGTCGATTTGATTTTAACATTGGATATTCATTTTAAACTAACGATGATAAAGGAGAGAAAATCGGATGAAAAAAATGGCAATGTGGGCCGCGGTGTTGTTACTAGGATGTGCTGGGGTTTCTCAAGGGGAACTTAAGATTGCTTATGTGGATGTAGAGAAGGTTTTTAATGAATATGATGTCACTAAACAAAATGATGCAAAGTTGAAAGAAGAAGGAAAAGGTAAGACCCAAGAAAGAACAGGCATGGTTGATGAGATTAAGAAGTTGAAAGATGAGGCAGAACTTTTAAGCGAAGGAGCTCGTAAAGAAAAAGAGGCCGCCATTGAAGAAAAATTGAAAACCCTTCGTGAATTTGATGAGAAAACGAAAGGGGAATTAAAAAATAAAAGAGATTATCTTCTAAAGAAAATTTTTGACGATATTCGAGTGACCATTGAAGAAATTGGGAAAAGTGAAAAATACGATCTTATTTTTAATGATCGGGCTTTGCTTTATAAAACCGCTTCTTTCGACATTACGGATAAAGTGACTCAAGCCATGAATGAAAAGGCAAAGAAAGAACCTGCTTCATCTGAGAAATCTTCTGAAGAAAAAGCAAAGGTGGAAGCAAAGGAAAAGAAGAAATAACTTTAAAAATCCAAAAATCAAATATCAAAAATCAAAATGACAATCTAAAACTTAAAATGTTTCCCTTGCAATGGCACTGGAGATTTTGGATTTTGATATGTCATTTTGCATTTTGATTTTTGTCATCATGAACTTTCAGTCCACCCAAGTGGATGAAAATAAAGAACATTATTGTACATTTTTTCTATTTTCATGACTGGATTTTAAATTAAAAATGAAAATAGCTATAGGTTGTAAGTTGTAAGTAAAAAATAATATGTAGGAAAATAATATGCAGGGTAGAGAAGAGAGAAATAGAATGGTTTTTACACTCAAAGAACTCACAGAACTCGTTGATGGACGTTTAATTGGAGATGGACAGATTTCCATTAAAGGAGTTAGTGGAATTAAAGAAGCTCAAGAAGGCGATATTACCTTTCTTGCAAATTTGAAATATCTTCCTTTTTTAGATGGGACACAGGCAAGTGCTGTCATCTTGGGTGAGGACATTTCTTTTAATGGGAAAAGGCCGCTCATCATTTGTAAAAATCCCTCTCTTGCCTTTTCAAAGGTTGTTGAAAAATTAAAACCATCAACGAATGGGTTTCATAAGGGAATTCATTCTACTGCTGTTATAGGAGAGCGTGTTCAGTTAGGGAAAGATGTTTCTGTGGGTCCTCATGCGGTGATTGAGGATGAGATCTCGATAGGTGATCAGACCGTTATAGGTGCAGGTTCTTTTGTGGGATATGGTTCTCATATTGGGAGGGAAACTTTGATCTATCCTCATGTGACGGTTCGTGAGGGAACTCAAATAGGTGCTCGCGTGATTATTCATAGTGGGACAGTGATTGGCAGCGATGGTTTTGGATTTGAAACAGTGAATGGGGTTCATCACAAAATTCCTCAAGTTGGAGTTGTTGTGATTGAGGATGATGTTGAAATAGGTGCAAATGTAACCGTTGACCGTGCGCGTTTTGGAAAGACGATGATTAAAAAGGGAACTAAAATTGATAATTTGGTCCAGGTGGCCCACAATGTTGAGATTGGTGAGCATTGTTTGATCGTCGCACAGGTTGGAATTTCTGGAACGACTAAGATTGGGCATCATGTGATCATTGGCGGCCAAGCAGGGCTTGTGGGACATGTTGAAGTAGGAGAGGGTTCGATTTTAGCTGCTAAAACGGGAATTTCTAAAGATGTACCCAAAGGGTCTATCATGTGGGGAAGTCCAGCCCTTCCCATTCAAGAAGAAAAGAAAAACATTGCCTATGTGCGTCGTTTAGGAAAGATGTTTGAAAAAATAAAAGAATTAGAAAAAAGAATTCAGGCTTTTGAAGGGAAATAACGTCATGTTTCAGCGGCAGAAGACGATTAAAAAGAAGGTAAGTTATTCGGGTATTGCCCTTCATACGGGCAATAAGACACGCGTTTCTTTTCTTCCGGCCCCTCATAATTATGGAATTGAGTTTGTTCGAATCGATCTTGCGAATCGTCCTGTCGTTAAAGCCAAACTTGAAAATGTAACAGGAGTAACGAGGGGAACAACGATTGAGGAAAATGGGGTGAAGGTTCATACCGTTGAACATGTCCTGGCGGCCCTCATGGGATGCGGCATTGACAATCTGATCATTGAAATGGAGGCCAATGAACCTCCGGTTGCCGATGGCAGTTCTCTGGCTTTTGTTGAAATGATTAAGGAGGCAGGGATTCAAGAACAGTCTTCTCCTAAAAAAAGTTTAAAGCTGATGAGACCGATTTATTATGAAGAAGGGGGAGCCAGTCTCGTTGCTCTTCCTTACGAAGGCTGCAGGATTTCTTTCACCCTTTCTTATAAAGATACGAGGATTAAGGATCAATATTATACCGTTGAGGTGAATGAGGAAAATTTTATTAAGGAAATTGCTCCGTGCCGCACCTTTTGTTTTTACCATGAAGTTGAGTATTTGATGAAAGAGGGATTGATCAAAGGGGGTAGCCTGGACAATGCAGTTGTGGTGGGACGAGATGCTATTTTTAGTAAAGAGAAACTTCGTTTTCCTGATGAATGTGTTCGTCATAAAATTTTAGATATCATTGGCGACCTCTATCTTTTAGGTAAACCGTTTAAGGCCCATGTCATTGCAATTAAGTCAGGGCATGCCATGAATTTTGAATTTGCAAAACGGTTGTTAGGGACTTTGACCCAAGAAGACCTGATTCACGAGTTTGTAACTTCTTAAAAAACGATAGAAACTTACTTCTAAACAAGGCGAGGTCAATTTATGGAAGTTCTTCTTGATAATGTGGCCATTCAGAACATCTTACCTCATCGTTATCCTTTCCTTTTAGTCGATCGAATTTTGGAGATGGATGATGAAACTGGAAAAGTGATTGGCCTCAAGAATGTGACCCTAAATGAGAGTTTTTTTGTCGGACATTTTCCAGGCCATCCCGTGATGCCAGGGGTCTTGATTATAGAATCCATGGCCCAAGTGGCAGGGGTTCTTTTATTGAGTAAGGCGGAGCAGAAAGGAAAACTTGCTTATTTTACAGCGATCGACAATGCGAGATTCCGAAAGGTCGTTGTTCCAGGGGATCAATTGAGAATGGAAGTTCAGTTGACGCGGTGTCGAAGCAAAACCGGGGTTGTTCAAGGAAAAGCTTTTGTAGGAGATCAACTTGCTGCTGAAGCCGATTTGATGTTTGCGTTAGTAGGGAGAACCGAAACAACAGCTGCAAAGGTTTGAATTATGCCGATTGATCCGAGGGCGGTGATTGATCCAACCGCTAAAATTGCCCCGAATGTAGAGATGGGTCCTTTTACTGTGGTGGGGCCAAATTCTGAAATTGCCTCGGGTTGTCGCATTGATTCTCATGTGGTCATTGGTCAAGATACCTTTATCGGTCCCGATGTACGCATTTACCCTTGGGCTTCTGTGGGGAGTGATTCCCAAGATAAAAAGTTTAAAGGTGAAAAAGTTTATGCCCGCATTGGTGCAAGGACGGTCATTCGTGAATTTGTAACCATTAATCGTGGGACAGGGGAGGGGACCCAGACCGTTATTGGCGAAGATTGTTTGATTATGGCTTATGCCCACGTCGCTCATAATTGTAGGGTGGGTAATCACGTGATTTTAGCAAATGTAGGAACTTTGGCAGGACATGTTGAAATTGAGGATGGGGCTGTGGTTGGTGGGCTTGTTGCGATCCATCAATTTTGTCGAATCGGAGCTCTTTCGATTATTGGAGGTTGCTCAAAAGTGGTTCAAGATGTTCCGCCCTTTTCCATGACAGATGGTCACCCTGCTATTGTGAGGACGATCAATTCAGTGGGTTTGACTCGAAAGGGAATAAGTCAGGATTTACAAAATCATATTAAAAAGGCATTTAAAATTCTTTTTCGATCAGGCTTAACCATCACCCATGCTATTAAAAAGGTTGAAGAAGAAATTCCCTCCTCCCCAGAGATTCACCATCTGATTGAGTTTATCCGAAAGGCTGAACGAGGCATTTGCCGCTGAGTGAATAAAAAGAGTCTACGGTCCACTGTCTATAGTCCATAGAAATAAACGATTTCCTTGAAACTGTCGACTGTGGACTGTGGACTGTGGACTCGTTTTCATGCGTTTCAAACTTTTTTTAAAGGATGTTTGTAATGTGAACTCTTTAGCCATCATTGCAGGAAATCGTGACTTCCCTATCCTTGTGGCTCGTCAAGCTCGAGGAGAAGGGGTTCAAACCATTTTAGGAATAGGGTTTTCTGGAATCACTTCTCCTGAATTATCTCAAGCAGTCGACAGAATGGTCTGGATGGGTCTTGGGCAGCTTGGAAAAATGAAAAAGATTTTAAAAGATGCGGGGATTCGTGAATTGGTGATGGCTGGACAAATTCCTCATCGACTGACTCTAAGGTCTTTAAAATTTGATTTAGAGGGCTTAAAATTTTTTAAAGCAATTAAAGAAAAAAATGCGCGGACTCTTCTGGGTGGGCTTGTTTTAGAATTAGAGAGGGAAGGTTTTCAATTCCTTGATTCGACTCAATTTCTGACTCAATCCCTTGTGAAAAAAGGGGTTTTGACTTCTAAAAAACCAACTCAAAATCAATATCAAGATTTGTCTTATGGGTGGAAGGTCGCAAAGGTTTTGGCCGATCTTGAGGCAGGCCAAACCGTGGTGGTGAAGTCAGGGGTTCTTATTGCCTTAGAGGGATTAGAAGGAACGGATGAGGCCATTTTAAGAGGGGGCGCTTTGGCTGGCAAGGGAACGACGGTTGTAAAAGTAGCTCGTTCTCGTCAGGATATGAGATATGATATTCCGGTTGTTGGTTTAGAAACTTTGCAGGTTCTCCAAAAAATTAAATCTGCTGTACTAGGTCTTGAAGCTGGAAAGACGCTTCTTTTGGATCAGGAAGAATTTTTTGAAAGGGCTCATAAAATGGGTTTAATTGTCGTTGGGATGGTCCCACCACCTCCGGCCGACCCTTGAGGGGCGATGGAATATGATAGCGCAATTACTTTGTTTTGTAGAATTAAGCCCGCCTTTGGCGGGCCTCGGAGGTGGTGGGATGAAAACACTTAAAGTTGCTGTAGTAGGGGTGGGCTATTTGGGAAAGGAACATGCTCGAATCTATAGCCAACTTTCTTCTGTCGAGCTTATAGGCCTTGTTGATATTGATTTTGAAAAGGTCTCTAAAATAGCCCATCGTTATGGGACTCAAGCTTATCCCAATTGTGAAGCTTTGCCTCCAGGAATTGATTTAGTCAGTGTGGCTGTTCCAACGGTGGAACATTTTCATGTTGCCGATACCCTTTTGGAAAAAGGGGTTCATGTCCTGGTCGAAAAACCGATTGCTCAAACGATTGAGCAGGCTTCTCGCCTTGTTGAAAAGGCAAGAGCGAAAGGTCTTGTTTTTCAAGTGGGACACATCGAGCGCTATAATCCTGCATTTAAAGCACTCGAAGGAATTTTAGACAAGCCACGTTTCATTGAGTGCCATCGTTTAAGTCCTTTTCCTGAGCGTGGGACAGACGTTGGTGTTGTGTTAGATCTCATGATTCATGATATTGAAGCGGTTCTTCATTTGGTTCGTTCTCCTTTGAAAGAAATTCGTGCAGTGGGTGTTCCGGTTTTAAGCCCCTATGAAGATATTGCGAATGCGAGGCTCGAATTCGAAAATGGATGCATTGCAAATTTAACGACGAGTCGTATTTCAATTGAGAAGATGAGGAAGATTCGGGTTTTTCAAGCCAATGCCTATATCTCTCTTGATTATTTTAAGCAAGAAGGAAAAATTTATCATAAAGAAGGACAAAAAATTACTTGTCAGCCTATTCCTTTTGAAAAGGCAGAACCTCTCCAATTGGAAATTGCTTCTTTTGTCGATTGTGTGAAACATCAGAAAAATCCTTTAGTCTCTGGAGAGCATGGAAAACAGGCTTTGGAAGTTGCCATGGAAGTGTTAAAGATGATTAAATCATGAAAATTCAAAATCCAAAAATCAAAATGCAAAATGACATATTAAAATCCAAAATTTCTAATGCTATTGCATGGGAGACATTTTAAATTTTACATTGTCCGACAAGATTTTTGCCGCCTGTGGCGAGCCACGCCCTTGGGCGGGATGTTTGATTTTTGGATTTTTCATAATTGAATTTATTTTATCTTCGCTCGCGTTGGTATGGACCCATGGATGGTACTATGAAAATCATGATTATTGCAGGAGAGCCCTCTGGAGACCAGATTGGGGCTCTTTTGGCTCAGGCTTTGAGGAAGGAAAACCCGCATTTGAAACTTGAGGGGCTGGGGGGAGAAATGATGAAGGAGGCCGGTGTCCAGATTTTAGAGGATATAACAAAATGGGCAGTGGTCGGTCTTTTTGAGGTTTTTAAAAACTATTGGAATTTTAAAAAAGTTTTTCGTCTTATTTGTGAACGGCTGGATGAGGAACGACCTCAAGGGGTTGTCCTGATTGACTTTCCAGGCTTTAATTTAAGATTGGCGAAAGTTATTCGCCAAAAGGGCATTCGGGTGATTTATTATGTTAGTCCTCAAATTTGGGCGTGGGGGAAGCGAAGGATTAAGACAATTCTTAACACGGTTCATCGAATGTTAGTGATTTTACCTTTTGAAGAGGCCTTTTATAAAGCTTCGGGAGTTAGCGTTAATTTTGTGGGGCATCCATTAGTCGATTTCTATGAGACTTATAGGAACAAACTCGATTTGAAAAAGGATTTGAATTTAGCTGGGAGAGATCCCATCATTGCCATTCTTCCAGGGAGTCGGGTGAATGAGATTGAAAAACATTGGGAAACACTTTCTAAGGCTACGGATCGGGTACGAGAAAAACACCCCAATGCTCATTTTGTGATTCCTTGTGCGACCAGGCCTATTTATGAGACACTCTCTAAAAAGTTGGAACAACATTTATTTATTCATCTCTATCAAAATGGGATGAAAGAATGTCTAGTGGCCTCAAGGCTTGCCTGGGTTTGTTCAGGGACAGCCACTTTGGAAACAGCTTTCTTAGGAGTTCCTATGATTGTCTTCTATAAAATTTTTGGATTGACGGCTTTCTTGATCCGTCGGTTGATTCGGGTTCCCTTTGTCGGGTTGGTTAATTTAGTTGCAGACAAGAAAATTGTGCCGGAGCTCTTACAACAAGATTTTAATCCGGAAATGCTTTCAAAAACGACGGAAGAATTTTTGTCTCATCCTGCCTTGCTGGATCAAATCATCATAGAGGAAGGCCATGTCCGAGACCGTTTAGGTCCTCCAGGGGCCAGCAAAAGGGCGGCCCTGATGATTCTAGAGGAGGTGAGTGCTGCATGATTTATCGACGTCTGCTTCAGTTTTCTAAACCTTATCGATCTCGGCTTTTGATGGCCTTCATGTGCATGATTTTTTTTGCTGTTTTTAATACGGGAGTGGTATGGGCGTTAAAATTTGTTCTTGATGTTGCTTTTGTATCTAAAAATTCTGCGCTTTATTTTTTCGTTCCGGTTTTGATTTTAGTGATTTTCTTGATGCGAGGTCTAGCTGATTTTGGGCAGGCCTATTATATGAATTGGGTGGGACTTCGCGTGGTCGCTGATATTCGGGAAAAACTCTATCGAAAGTTTCACGAGCTTTCACTCAATTTTTTTTCGGATCGTAAAACAGGGCATCTCATTTCTCGTGTTACCAATGATGTGGGTCTCATTCAATATGCGATTTCCAATGCCATTACGGATTTAGTCAAAGAACCTCTCTCGCTTTTGGGTCTCATGATTTCTCTTTTCTATTTTGATCCGATCTTGGCCTCGGTCTCCCTTTTTGTTTTTCCAATGGCGGTCATTCCCATTGTCAAGTTTGGTAAACGGGTTGAAGAGGCGACGCGTAAAGCACAAAATCAAGTGGGGGACTTAACTTCCATTTTGCACGAAACCATTACAGGTATTCGTGTGGTGAAGGCCTTTTCGATGGAAGGCTATGAAATTGAGCGTTTTAGAGTGGAGAATCATCATTTTTTTAAATCGATGATTGAGGCCATACGTTCAGCGGAGGCGACCCGACCTGTGATTGAGGTGATTGGCTCTTGTGCGGCAGGTTTTTGCTTTTGGTATGGAGCCAAGCATTTGAGTGTCGATGCCTTTTTTTCATTTTTGACCGCCCTCTTCTTAACCTATGAGCCCCTTAAGAAAATAGGAAAGTTAAACAGTGTGATTCAACAAGCCAATGCAGCGGGCGTGCGAGTTTTTGAGATTTTAGATGAGGTCCCGACCGTCCAGGATTCTTCCCATCCGATTGAACTTCAAGGGATTGAAAAGGGAATTTCTTTTTCAAACGTTTCTTTTCGATATGGAACGGATTGGGTTTTACAAAACATCAATTTTGAGATTAAAGCGGGCGAAATTACAGCCCTTGTTGGACCCAGTGGATCTGGGAAGTCAACCCTGGCCAATCTTATCTTACGTTTTTACGATGTTCAGGAGGGAGAGGTTGAAATTGATGGGGGGAATATTACTGAATATTCACTTAAGTCTTTACGGACTTTTTTGGGGATGGTGACTCAAGAAGTGATTCTGTTCAATGACACGGTCAAAAATAATATTGCCTATGGTCGTAAAGATATGTCGGATGCAAAAATCATAGAGGCGGCTCGAGCCGCTCATGCCCATGACTTTATTGTGGGACTTCCTAAAGGGTATGATACGGTCATTGGAGAAAAAGGGTTTAAGATTTCTGGAGGGGAAAGGCAGCGTCTGGCCATTGCCAGGGCCATTTTAAAAAATCCACGTTTTTTAATTTTGGATGAGGCGACCTCCTCTTTGGATTCTCACTCGGAACAATTTGTTCAAGACGCCTTGAATCATTTAATGGTGGGACGGACTGTTTTAGTGATTGCCCACCGTTTGTCAACAGTTCGAAATGCGCATAAAATTTTGGTTTTAAATCAGGGAAGGATTGTTGAAACAGGAACGCATGAAGCTCTGATTGAAAAGGGGGGGCTTTATAAAAGGCTTTATGAAGTTCAATTCTCTATCTGAAAAACCTTGGCTTCGCAAGAGAATATTTTGTTTAGGTGTTTCCTATATTCAATGGATAGGAAGTTCCCTTGTTTGGAGGATTGAAGGAGAAAAACATTATTTATTAGAGCGCTGTAAAAATAAGCCCATCATCTTTGCTTTTTGGCACAACCAGTTAATGATGATGCCGTTTTGCTATTTGGCTTTGACCCGACGTCAAAAAATGTCTGCTTTAATCAGCCAAAGTCGCGATGGTCAAATTGTGAGTGATTTAATTCATCAATTTGGTTTTGAAGCGATTCGGGGTTCTTCAAGCCGAGGCGGATTTTCCGCTCTTCTAAAGCTTCAGCAAAGATTGAAAGAGGGGTTTGATCTTGCAGTGACGCCGGATGGGCCCCGAGGGCCTTGTGGTCAAGCTCAATTAGGCGTGATTGGCCTTGCAGCTGTCAGTGGTGCATCGATTTTGCCGATCGCTTATGATGCGGATCACAAAAAAGTTCTTCAAACATGGGACCGTTTTAAAATTCCCTATCCTTACTCCAGAGCAGCTTTGGTGGCAGGTTCCCCTCTCGAGGTTCCTCCTCATCGAGATCCTGAGATGATGGAGTTAAAACGCCAAGAACTTCAAAAAAGTTTAGAAGAGGTGAATAGATATGCTGAAAATATAATCAAAAAATAGTTGCCCGCTTCGGATTTTCAGACATCTTTGGACCTCCCTCAAGGGCACCAAGGCGGTTTTTGTCTGCATTTCTCATGGGGGGTAAAAAAGAAAGGTACAACCACCAAAATGCTTAAACTTTTACTTTTTTTAGAATTGATGAGAAACATTCATGCCGACTGAGGTCGTCACAAAGGGGGATGAAAATCACCCTTGTAGTCGCCCCATTTATGGGGCTGCCCGATGAAGATCGAATGGGAGGGGGGGAGAAAGAAAGGGGGAAAATGAAAGTGTTTAATAAGATGTTTTTGTATGGAGTGATGTTATTGCAGTTGTGTTTTAGTAGCTCTTTGTATGCGACTCTGGAGGATTTTGAGAATCCAGGGGCGTCTTTAAGTTTGGCGGATGTCTATCTTGTAGGAGAAAATGTAGGTGATTACAGTGGTTATTCTGTCTCTGATGCAGGAGACGTGGATGGAGATGGAAAAGCAGATCTCTTGATTGGCGCGCGTAACAATAATGAGGGAGGAACTGATGCAGGTAAGACGTATTTGATCTTGGCAAAGACCCTCGGAAGCTCAAATACCATAGATCTTTCTTTAGCGGATTATGCGTTTATTGGAGAAGATGCATATGATTATAGTGGTTATTCTGTCTCTGGTGCAGGAGACGTAGATGGAGATGGGAAAGCAGATCTCTTGATTGGGGCGGCTATGGCAGGTAAGGCCTATTTGATCTTGGCAAAGAGCCTCGGAAGCTCAAAGACCATAGATCTTTCTTTAGCGGATTATACGTTTATTGGAGACAGTTTTTCGTCTGTCTCTGGTGCAGGAGACGTGGATGGAGATGGGAAAGCAGATATCTTGATTGGGGAGCTTTTTGTTGGATCTGGTGCAGGTGAGACGTATTTGATCTTGGCAAAGAGCCTCGGAAGCTCAAATACCATTGATCTTTCTTTAGCGGATTATGCGTTTGTTGGAGAAAATGCATATGATTATAGTGGTTATTCTGTCTCTGGTGCAGGAGACGTAGATGGAGATGGGAAATCAGATCTCTTGATTGGCGCGCGTAGCAATGATGAGGGAGGAACTGATGCAGGTAAGACGTATTTGATCTTGGCAAAGAGCCTCGGAAGCTCAAATACCATTGATCTTTCTTTAGCGGATTATACGTTTATTGGAGAAAATGCAGATGATTACAGTGGTTATTCTGTCTCTGATGCAGGAGACGTGGATGGAGATGGGAAAGCGGATATTTTGATTGGGGCGTATGGAAATGATGAGGGAGGATCTTATGCAGGTAAGACGTATTTGATCTTGGCAAAGACCCTCGGAAGCTCAAATACCATAGATCTTTCTTTAGCGGATTATGCGTTTATTGGAGAAAATGAAGATGATCAAAGTGGTGGTTCTGTCTCTGGTGCGGGAGACGTGGATGGAGACGGGAAATCAGATCTCTTGATTGGGGCGTATGGCAATGATGAGGGAGGATCTCTTGCAGGTAAGACGTATTTGATCTTGGCAAAGAGTCTCGGAAGCTCAAAGACCATAGATCTTTCTTTAGCGGATTATGCGTTTATTGGAGAAAATGAAGATGATCATAGTGGTTATTCTGTCTCCAGTGCAGGAGACGTAGATGGAAATGGGAAATCAGATCTCTTGATTGGGGCGTATGGCAATGATGAGGGAGGATCTGATGCAGGTAAGTCCTACCTGATTTTTTCATGGTGTACTAATGTCATTCAAAATGGTGGAGCTGATCAAGCAGATACGAGTTGGGTCTCTTATGGGGGTAATATTGGAATAGAAGCTGATGGGACAAGCACAGGGGATCGCTACTTCTATCTAGACGTAGAAGGAGATTATTTCTACCAGGATGTAACGATTCCTGCTGGGACAACAACCTATTCTTTAAGTGCTCAAATGCGTTGCAAGGATGGAACTGTTTCAGAAGGGTTTCCTTATGCGCGGGTTGAACTCAAAGATAGCTCGAGTAAGGTGGTTGCTTATTTCCAAACGGCAGTTTCAAAGGCAACAAGTTGGACGCTTGTCGAGAAGTCTTATACCCCCAGTTCTACAACAGCAGCAAAAGTTGTTAAGGCAAGGGTATGGTTGAAGCGCAGTACTGCTATGGGTAAGAACGATAAGAATGAGGCAGATTTTGATGATGTCACTTTTAAATTAAATTGTAAGTAATTCGAGGTGATGTCT
>JACOUC010000049.1 GCA_016178055.1 Chlamydiota bacterium
AATCATTAGGATGGAACCCTTATGTCATATTCTGAACCGAAACAAATCTTGAAGAGCCCCGTGCGGGAAATCTGCATGCGGGGATCCGTGAGGGTTCTACCTTCTGATCCCTACAAGGACAGGAGGTAGTTCTACTCGATGGCTATTCGTATTTTAATCATTGAAGATGAAGTCACGATGGCGGGTCTTATAAAAAAGCGATTGGAAAGCCATGGGTATGAAGCTGAAACAGCCTTTGATGGAGAATCGGGATTAAAAAAGGCTCGTGAAAATTGTCCTGATCTTATTCTCCTCGATATTATGCTTCCCAAAATAGACGGTTATAAAGTTTGTCGATTATTAAAATTTGACGACAAATATAAATCTATTCCTATCATTTTATTAACAGCCCTCGGCCAGGAAAGTGATGTTGCTACAGGAAAAGATGTAGGAGCGGATGGCTATCTCTTGAAGCCCTTTGATGGAGAAAAGCTACTCGCTAAAATTGAAGAACTTCTGAAAAAATAGTCATAAGCTGTAAGGGGTCTTTTCGCTTCTAGCTTCTAGCTATTAAAGCGGTGGAGAGAAGAATTTTCCTGGTTTCTTGGGCCGGTTGGCTTTAACTTTTTTTAGTTCCAAATATTTTTTAAAAATCTTATTTTCACTTTCAGAAATCTCACTCGGTGCAATGATGTTCGGAGTCACAAAAACCATCAGATTCACCTTCCTCTTCACGACACTTTTATGACGGAATGCAAGACCTATAAGGGGAATATCGCCCAACAGCGGAACACGGTTAATCGTCTCTTCATCATGGGAAGTGACCAATCCTCCAATCACAACGGTCTGCTTCTCCTCAACTAAAACTTGAGTGTCCGCTTCACGAATATTAATGCGTGGATATTTTAAGCCTGTGGTTCCTGTCACAAAGGACCCAATTTCACTGACCGAAGGATGAATGAGCATATTGACCTGTCGATGAACCGCGACTTGAGGGATCACTCTTAAGCTGATTCCTACAGGTTGATAATAGTCAAAGGATTCTGTCACAGTTCCTTGATCGGAAACAGAGGTACTAAAAATCGGAAAATTTTCCCCGACTAAAATCGTGGCCTCATGATTATCCAAGGTTAAAACATTTGGGTTTGAAATCACATCAACATCTCCACGGGTCGATAAAGCACTTAAGACAATATCCAATTCATCTGCGGAAAGAACGGCTGTTCGAAGGTTAGAAAAGGTATTCGTTTTACTGTGAGAAACATCATTCGTCTGGGTTGTACTCAGCGTGGAAGTTCCCGTTTTTGTGGTCGTATCCGAACTCGCATTGCCACTCAGATTATTGATGGTCCGCGTGCGAGTATCATCGTTAGACTGATCGAGTGTGCTCTTGAGATCATCGGTAAAACTTTTCAGTTTTGTAAACTGATCCGTGAGTGTTTGACTGGGTGCCACTTTAATTTTCCACCCCGCTAAACTTTCCCATTTAATTCCTAAATTTTCTTCGTTGGACAAAGAAATCTCAACCACCATTGCATCAATCATCACCTGCTTAGGCATCCGGTCCATTTTTTTTAGGATATCCCTAATCCCTTGAACACGACTCGGGGTATCAATGACCAATAGCGTTTTAGATCTTTCAGAAGGAGTGTCAACCGTCTTACGAGCCCCGAATAAACCTGATGCTGAAGAAGAGGATGAAGAAGAACCCGATAACAAATTAGAATAACTGGATCCCCCAGATCCACTTGAATTTGAAGAACCCCCAGAGGAGCTTACACCACTTGAAATACCACTGATCTGCCAACCTGGCATCGTTCTTCTTTCCAAAACCATTAATTTTCCTCGAGAAGAAAGCATGCTGTCCAAAACTTTTTTTGCATCCTGGGCATCCAGATAACGAAGTTCAATCACATCGGTGATCAGCTCCCCATAAGATGCCAAACTCTCTTTTGCCTTCTCTCCCTCGGCAATTTCAGAGAGAAGCGCTACACGGTAGATATTGCCTTGCCTCAAGAAC
This sequence comes from Chlamydiota bacterium, assembly GCA_016178055.1. Classification (NCBI taxonomy): domain Bacteria; kingdom Pseudomonadati; phylum Chlamydiota; species Chlamydiota bacterium. The sequence continues at coordinate 2,000 of JACOUC010000049.1, forward strand.
CCATAGCCATTGACCCCTAAAATAGCGCCTAAGGCTGCCTCAAATGGCACATCATTGAGTCGAACGGTAACGGTCCCTTTCACAGTCTCTCCTGCCACAATATTGACTTGATACTGATCGGATAAAAGCCTTAGCACATTGGATAATTCGGCATCTTTAAAATCAACCGTGATGAGTGTCGAGTTTTTTGAAGAAGCCTCATCGCAAAGAGAAATCGATATTCCTAAACACCCTATCATACATAAAACCATGAATATTTTTTTCATCCCACCACCTCCCTGTGGCTCAATCCTACCACCTCTGGTTGGCCCTTGGGGCCAGTCCGCCAAAGGCGGACCTGCCTTTGGCAATACAAGAGGTGGTGGGATAAAGAGCCAATTCTTACTAAGTTTGCCAACATATGCTTTTCATACTCCATAATTTTCCTTGTTTGAGAATCCTCCTGCAGAGGATCGACAGGTGGTGGGATCATTTCCGATCTCCTTGTGAACGCAGTTCTATAGTTTGGTCCCCTTTTTGAAGCAAAACATGATCTTTCAGAATATACTGAACCGTAAAATCTCCAATCCGGTCCCCTTCATGTACAATTTGATTATTGATAATGGCGGCCCCCCGATCTTGATACCAAGAAACCCCCGATAAACTTAAATTTCGGGCTTCTGTAGAGCCTGCCTTCTCTTCTCGGATGGGCGACTCTGGATTTCTAAAGGGATCCATCCCCCAACCTAATTTGACCTCCTCTTTCTCAGATAAAACCAAGGGAAGCGGCTCTCTTCCTGTGAGACCAGTATCCTCAACCTTGGAGGGATTAACAAAAGTGGCCGGATGACGAAATAGAATGGATTTGACAAGGAGAATAGTCAAGATTAAACCTAATAAAATCACAATTCCAAATTCCACAGATACTTTCTTAGACATCTAACCTCTGTTTTTTTATAAAAATTCCCATTTCCATTTTGATTTTGATTTGATTGCTCTTCTCTTCAACTTTATCAATCTCAACAGACTCAACCGTCAAGGCAAGCGTATGAAATTCTAAGCCATGAATCATATTTCCAAAATCTTGAAACCGGCCCATCAGTTCCACTGAAAGAATATTTTTGACGATATCACTCTCCCCTCCGTTCACCGAAACAACCCCTTTGGGAAGAAGGGAAACCACTGTCAATTGACTTGAAGAAAAGAGCTCCGACAATTTTTGAATGACATGCGGCATATCCCCTTCTGTTGGAAACTTGCCTTCATATTTACGAATCTCATTCTGATTTTTTTCAATTTCTCCTTCGACATCCCATACCCCTTCGGCCCCCTTACTTAGTTTTTCCATTCGATCAATTATTTTTTTCTCCCCATCTATTTTCATTGAAAGGCGATGTTGTTGAGGAAGATAAATAAAATAAAAAACCCCTCCTAAAAAAAGAATCCACCCTATAAAAAAACCTGCCCTCTTAAGCATGTTTCACCCTCTCTCTCGCCTTGCATTTAATTTCAAATTCAAGGTCTTGATGGGGAGGAGTCCCTCGACGCTGAGAGGAAAGAAGATTCACCTCGGTCAATGATTTGGCCTCTCCCAGACGAATCAAAAACTCTGAAAGAGCCCCTTCCAGAGAACTTGTTCCAGAAAGGATATGTCCTTTCATCAAAAACACCCACTGTTCTTTATCCTTCGCGATTTTAAGCTGAGCCAGGATCACCTCTTCATGAATCGCCAGAGATAACTCCTTCAAAAGATATTCCCAGGCAGGGAAACGGCCCACTGCCTGTTCGTAGTCTTCTGACATCCTTTTTAATTTTTCCTGTCCCATCTGCAAGGTTTCGATTCGATCAAAAGTGCTTTTGGCCTTTAGAAAATTTCCATAAGTCCGGTCAAACCATTTCTCACGGTTTTTGAGTTTGGAATGATCAAAAAAAATCAGAATGGAAATGAGGGCCAAAAGAAAAATACTTAAAATGGTAAACATCCGCTGAAAACGATTCCAATGCTGGTCTTGCTTTAAAGGAAGAGGACGAAGATCCAATTTCTTTTCTTTGAGGAGAGCCCCTCCTAAAGCCATCCTAAAAATTGCATTGATTTGATCAAGATCCGTGACATTCTCATCGAGTTTTAAAGCATCAAAAGGTCTTAAGAACTCCATCTTCTCAAATTTCAAATCATTTTTAAGAGAAGCTATGAACTGAGGAAGAAGGGCTCCACGCCCGGTTAGGAAAATCTTTTGGCATGAAGCAAGCTGATAGGTCCTCAAATAAAAACGAATGGATCGATCTAATTCCTGAACAAATTTTTCAAGAACGGGCCGTATCAAACCCGTGACTTGTGTTGAGGATATTTTTTTTCCCTGAGAAGTCTCCATCTGGAGCTCCCCTTCTCCCACCGGGATTCCAGAAGTCCATAGAAGAGTCTGGGCTTCTTCTGTCGTCAACTGCAATCTCCCCTCAACTCCAATCAGAGGTCTTTCTAAAGCTTCCGAAAAATCTTGAAGAGAGACTGGAATCAAGCGCTCATATTCTAAAACCCCTGATCGAAAAAAAGAAAGCGAAGTCAAAGAGGTTTCCATATTGATTAAAGCTGTAACATCCTCAGCCCCTCCCCCGCCTATTTCCCTCACCAAAGGCTCAAAAGCAAAAGGAAGCCCTTCTACCGCTTTAATTGCCCATCCGGCCCTTTGAATGACTGCAGTCCATTTCTCAAGTTCATTTTTTTTCACACAAGCAGCTGTCACATGCAAATGCCCTATTTTTTCTCGAGAAGGTTCCTTTGAAATGAAAAAATCAGCGAACGACTCCTGCAATTGCCAGTTTGGACTACGCCGCATCAGCTCATTGATAACAACCTCTTTCATATAACGACGATTCATTTTAGAAATGGGTAAGAAGTGAAAAGAAAGAAAGGGTTCCCCAATAAATACTCGAAGGGAGCGAATGCCTCTGGCTTTTTTCTTAACTTGCTGAAGGAAATTTTCAATGTCCTTTAAGTTCTTGGAACTCAAAGACATTTCAGAAAAAGGGAGGTAGGCCATTCCAACGACGCGAGGATTTTCCTTAACATCCTCTAAACAAATCCACTTTAAAGATGAAAAACCTATTTCCAGTATCGCTTGATAAGGGCTTGCCCATGCCCCCCTGGACTCTGCAAAATAAACGAAACTTTTTTCAAGAGGGATGAGGTGGTTTCTCCCGGAAGGGGATTTTTCAGAAACTCCAGATACTCCTCTTTCTGGAAGAGGACCCATTCCCTCGAAAATAGAAGAAATCTCTTTAGATAATCCCGACTTTTTTTTGCTCAAGTAAAAGTACCTCTTCGGCCAATTGTGAATAATCCCTTGCCCCTGTCGACTTCGGATCATAGGTGATAATCGCCTCCCCAGCACTCGGCGCCTCAGTTAATCTCGTATTGACATGAATCACCGTTTGGAAAACTTTTTCCTTAAAAAAGGATCGTATGCCTTCCAGAACTTCTTTAGCAATATTTGTTCTTGAATCATAAAGGGTGGGTAAAATTCCCAAAATAGAAAGATGCTGATTCAATCGTTTCTTCACAAGATCAATCGTCGAGAAAAGCTGTTTCATCCCCTCCATCGCATAATAATGAGTTTGAATGGGAATCAATACGGAATCTGCGGCGGTGAGTGCATTCACTGTTAAAATACTCAAAGAGGGGGAGCAATCAATGATGATATATTCGTAAGAGGCAGTTAAAGGAAGCAAATAATCTCTCAAAACATTTTCCCGGCCAATCACATTTACCAAGTCAATATCCGCCCCACTTAAGAGAATATTAGAAGGGGCAAGGTCTAATCCTGAAACAGGGGTTTGAAGGATCACGCCCGATAGGTTGGTTCTAGCGGTGAGAACATCGTAAATTGTCTTCTCTAAACGATCTGGACGGACTCCCAAGCCAAGGGTTGCATGACCTTGAGGATCTAAATCAACCAAAAGGGTTTTCATCCCTCTTGATGCAAGATAAGCTGATAAATTAATGGCTGTGGTCGTTTTCCCACAACCGCCTTTTTGATTGGCTATGGCAATGATCGACATTTTGCGTTCCCCCGTCCGCTTACTTTACCCCCATTTATTTCACCCCTTCACGCCACTTAAAACCATGCTCTTCACAAAATCTTTTTGCATGATAATAAAGAGAACAAGAATAGGTAAAATCACAATCACTGATCCTGCCATTAAAAGTCCCCACTCGGTATTATGCTGACCATTTAAATTAGCGAGGGCAACGGGAAGCGTGTATTTGGATTCTTTCGTCATAATAATCAGCGGCCAGAGAAATTCATTCCAGGCCCCCATAAAGGTAAAAATGGTAAGAGTGGCCAAAGCGGGCCGACACAGAGGAAGAACAATACTCCAAAGAATTTTTAATTCCCCGCAACCATCCATTCGAGCGCTCTCCAAAATTTCATTGGGAATCCCTTTCATAAACTGGCGCATGAGAAAAATGCCAAAGACAGATGTAGAACCAGGTAAAATCAAACCTGTAAAGGTATTTAAAAGATGCATCGATTTTAGAATTAAAAAGACAGGCATCATACAGACCTGCCCGGGAACCATCATCATCAATAAAAGAAGCCTAAAGATTTTTTCTCGGCCTGGAAATTTATGTTTGGCAAAGGCAAAAGCTGCCAAGGAATTTAACATCAAATTAAGGAGGGTGAGGGAAAGAGCAACAAAAACGCTGTTACCAAAAAAAACAGCAAACCGTACTTTTTCAAAAAGCTCTTTGTAATAGGCAAATGTGATGGGCCTGGGAATCCACTGGGGTGGAAGAGTAAAAATTCCTTCTTCCGGTTTAAGTGAAGTGGAAACCATCCACAAAAAAGGCATTAACGTCAGTAAGAATAAAAAGAAAATAATGCCATGAAGCCCCATGGAATTTAATAAATCTTTAATTTTTTTCATCTAAAAATCCTTATCTTATCTCCCCTGATTTTCCATTCCTTAACCTCTAGCCTTCCAGGTTGTTATATCCTTACGAACTTTTAAGGATGTCATTTTATCTAATAATACTTCATATCTAAAATTATTCAATCTTTTGATAGAATCAAAAGTCGTTAGACTAGAATGGTTGATCTAGAATGCACGCTATTCTTGAATCTCTAGTAAAGACCAATGCCCGCCTTTGTCAGGGCCTATTCTCTTTAATAAACCGTCTCCTTTGAGCTTCTGGATATTTTTCTTAACCGCCCTATCGCTCATCTTGAGTGTATGAGCCATTTCTTCTATGGTTATTTTTGTGTTTTGAGAAATCAAATCCAAAATTTTCTGGGAACTTTTCTGGGAACTTTTCTGGGAACTTTTCTGGGAACTTTTCTGGGAACTTTTCCGGGAACTTTTCTGGATACCAGCTAAGACTAAGTGTTTAAAGGTAATAATAAAATAACCATTGGTTTCTATATCTAATTCTGTCCCGTACTTCTTGCATTCTTCCTTGATCCGCCTTAGGCCTGTGCCTATCTTCTCAACATACCCAATACGATGAAAAAGATCGGCAATCAGGGGATTTCTTCTTACGGCGAGTCGGCCCAATTTTTCTTTAGTCAGAGGTTTTATTAAAGAACCTATGTTGGATATTTCAATCCTGTCGTCAAAAATATCAACCTGGACATTTGAGCCAGTCTCAAAATAATCACGATGCATGACTGCATTGATGACAGCCTCTCGAAGGGCTTCAATAGGGTACTCTGGTATTTCTTCTCTTTTAATATCTCTAATTTTATAAGAAAGCCGCGTATTTCTTCTAATAAATTTTATGGCCTCATCAACTTGAGAAACAATATTTCCCTCAAAGTCAGCCCGATCCAATACCTCAACTTTATCTATTCCTAAATATCTTGCACAAGTGAGGTAGGCATGGATAAAGTATCTCTTGGGCGAGTTAGAAAAAAATAAGATTCCGGCATTGTTTATTTTATTAGCTTCACCGACTCCCAAATTAAACAATATTTCATAAACAGATGCCTGGGTAATCACTTCAGCTCGTTGAAGATATTCTTTAAGAACATTTTCGTCTAAGTCTTTGAAATTAAAGTTACAGCAAATTAAAGAATCGAATTTTTTGCGACCCTGATCAAAGATAAAATCCACCAGTTCATCCCTGCTCATTTTTTGTGAAACACTGTCTTCCCTTAAATAAAATCCTCCTGAACACTTATGTGGTTTATTTTCGGATACCGGAACTTCAATGATGACAATATCTTCAAAATGACTGATCTCTATTTTCACCGAAGGATCGCAATTTTTAGCGACATCATTAATCTGGGCTTTCAATCTATTGGTAAACTTAACACCTTTTATCGTTTTAGTATCGTCTACGCCAATCAATATCCTTCCGCCTTCGGCATTCGCAAAAGCAGTCATATCCCTATCTATACCGCCTATCCCTTCTTTAAATTCTATCTTAAAGCCTTCGCCTTCTTGCAATATGAAATCCAATTCTTGTTGAGTCATGATTGGCTTTATCTTTTCATCTGTATTCATTTCGCAAGTTTCCTGACTTCTTTTTCGAAATATCTCTTTATTTCTATCCACTCCACTTTTTTCAACATCTGCGGCGTTTCATCTGATTCTGCATCTTCAAAATAGACAAGGCTTTTCATAATATGATTACTTAGATCCTGCGTGAAGAAGTCATTTTTCACGCAGGATGTGGTTTAGAATAAATGTGGTCGCGAGAAAATTTTACCACTCTTTACAACACCTGATTCAGGTTCTTCAGCTTGGCAATTTTATCCTTAGCATACCAAA
>JACOUC010000050.1 GCA_016178055.1 Chlamydiota bacterium
CCTTACCGAAGCCACGGATCGTCCATCGCTTTTATATACCGTCAAAATTGAGTGAGGCTTACTGAAGAGCCGTATGCGGAAAATCCGCACGTACGGTTCCGTGAGGGGCATTGAAATATATGTCTACTCGACAAGTTAAAAAGCGAAGAGTTTTAAATTTGTAAAGATTGGTACGAGGCTATGAAAAAAATCAAAATTGTTTCTCTACTAACACTCTGTGTTTTTTTTATCATTTTTGTTTTTCAGAATTCTACGGTGATTCGGACAAAGTTTCTTATTTTTGAATGGGATATGCCCAAGGCGCTTTTGATTTGTCTCTCCCTTTTGGTGGGAGTCATTTTGGGACTTTTTGCTTCGATGAGAAAATAATGATACGATCCCGTCCCTTGCCCCAGCCTCGAACGCACAAAACTAAGATTGTTTGTACCTTAGGTCCTGCTTCAAGCTCTTATTCGATGATTCGTAAATTGGCGGAAGCTGGGATGGATGTTGTGCGGCTTAATTTTTCGTATGGGGCTTATGCGCAGTTTGAACGCGTTATTTACGATATTCGGCGTGTGGAAAGAATCTTAAAAAAGCCAATAGGTATTTTACAGGATCTTCAAGGTCCCCGAATTAGATTAGGTGAACTCCCGTCGCCTCTTCAGGTCAAAGAGGGCGATTCCATTTTATTTTCTTCTCGCTCTTCTTCGTCGGATACTGTTCCTCTGATTTATGCTCATCTGACTCAAAATTTGGAAAAAGGAAATCGTATTTTGATTGGGGATGGAGCCTTGACTTTTAAGGTGGAGAAGATTCATTCTAAGGGAGTTTCAACTGTTTCCTTATCAAAGGGGATTTTAAAATCTCATCAAGGGGTTCATTTTCCAGACAGTGAAGTTCATATTCCGTGTCCTACCGAGAAGGATTATAAGGATTTTGAATTTGGTCTTCGGCAAGGGGTCGATTTTGTTGCCCTTTCTTTTGTCAAATCTCGAAATGATCTTGAGCGTCTTCGACAGAGAATGAAGCAATCAGGACATCAGCCGCATCTTATTTCAAAAATTGAAAGACCTCAAGCCATTGAAAATCTGGATGAAATTTTAGGGGCCAGTGACGGGACGTTGGTGGCTCGAGGGGATTTGGGACTTGAAATGGGGCTTGAAGAAATTCCCATTTTGCAGAAAAAAATCATCGGACGGGCAGCTTACTTTGGAAAATATGTCATGACGGCGACCCAAATGCTTGAGTCCATGATTGAAAAGGAGAATCCGACTCGGGCGGAGGTTTCCGATGTGGCCAATGCAGTTTTGGATGGGACGGATGCGGTCATGCTCTCTGGAGAAACGGCTGCAGGCCAGTTTCCAGTGGAGTCGGTTCAAATGATGGCCAAAATTCTTGAAAGAGTTGAAAGAGAAATTCCCTTGATTAAATTAAAAGTGGGTGAGGGAAATCCGGCTTTAAGTGCTTTCGGGTTTGCTCAAGCGGCCAGTGAGATTGCCGAAAAGATGAAAATAGACCGTATTGTTCCCTTTACTTTTTCGGGGAGCACGGCCCTCAGGGTTTCAAAATTTAGACCGCAAGCTTTGGTGATTGCCATGACCCCCCAGGAAAGTACCTGGCGAAAGATGACTCTTTTTTGGGGGGTGATTCCCCTTTTAACCCCCATGGTTAAAAATACAGATCAAATGTTTAGTCTTGCTCGGCGTGAACTTAAAAAGCGAAAACTGGTAGGAAATTCAAAATCGATTGTCTTGATTACAGGGATTCCTATTCAAAAACCTGGGATTACTAATTTGTTAAGAGTGGATGAGGTTTGATGATGCGTATTCTTTATGTGAAAGATTTATTAAGATGGTTACTGAAAAATCAACCTGGAGGCTAAAATGATTATTTGGAGCGGGTTAGGGTTTTTAGTTGCGGTCATTACTTTTGCCATGCTTGTTCTAACGGAGTTAGGCGCAAAAGCGATGTTTAATCTCTCTTATTATCAGGATCATGGCTGGCCAAAGATGTTTGCCTTCGTTGTGTCCGGGGTTATGGTATGGGTGCTGGGCCGATTCCTCTCCAAAAAGCCGGGCAGAGTTGTGATCGATAAAGGAACAGGAAAAGAATTGGAGTTGAAGAAAGGGCATTCGTTGTTTTTTATTAAGATGGAATATTGGGGCCCTATCCTGATCGTCATTGGAATGGTGCTCTTGTTTGTAAAGCTCTGAAAGGGAGGAGATTCATGCATAAGTTGGTGCTTTTGAGACACGGGGAAAGTACGTGGAATAAAGAGAATCGTTTTACCGGTTGGACGGATGTGGATTTATCAGAGAAAGGCGTTGAGGAGGCCAAGAGAGGTGGGCAGCTTCTTAAAAAAGAGGGTTTTGTTTTTGATGTGGCCTATACTTCGCTTTTGAAACGGGCCATCAGAACATTGTGGTTGACACTTGACCCAATGGATTTGATGTGGATTCCAATTTATCCTCACTGGAAGTTGAATGAGCGGCATTATGGGGCGCTTCAGGGGCTCAACAAGTCTGAGACCTCAGCAAAATATGGAGAGGAGCAAGTGCTTATCTGGAGACGAAGCTATGATGTCCCTCCGCCAGTTTTAGAAAAAAAAGATCCTCGCTATCCTGGGAATGATCCTCGTTATCAACATTTAAAAGATGATGAGCTTCCTCTGACAGAATGTCTGAAAGATACGGTGGATCGGGTTATCCCCTATTGGAAAGATGTCATTCTCCCAGTGGTAAAATCAGGAAAGCGTGTGATCATTGCAGCCCATGGCAATTCTTTAAGGGCCTTGGTCAAATATTTGGATCAGGTGAGTGATGAAGAGATTATTGCGCTTAACATTCCCACAGGAATGCCTTTGGTCTATGAACTCAATGATCAGCTAAAACCTATTCGCCATTATTATTTGGGGAATCCAGAAGAGGTAAAAAGGGCGATGGAGGCGGTGGCAAATCAAGGGAAGGCTAAAAAATAGTTCAAGGTTTAAGGTTTAAAGATAAAAAGCAAGGTTGAAGGCGGAAGGTCGAGGGTCGAAGGAAAAACATAAAGACATCTGGACGCTAGAAGAAAGGTTCAAAGTGCAGAGAGAAAAATTTTAAGTTTTAAATCCTTAAACTTTGAACTTTAAACCTTAAACTGTTTTTTTAGGAGCCATCCATGCCATTCCCCAATGGATTTTCCTTCCAGGATTTTCCAGTTCTTGTGTGATTGGAGCCAGGGGAGAAATTCTTTAACTTGGCTTTCTTCAATACCCGCAAGGATGAGATTTTGATTCGTGAGTTGTTCTAGTTCTTTCCAGTTTTTTTTAATATCGAGCGCGGTTAGATTAGCCAAGACAGCTGAATAGCCCTTTTTGGATTTTATCTTTTGCAGAGGGCTTGCAATAAATTTTATTTTTTGAGCCACGCGGTTTAAGCGGGCATTTTTTTGAGAAATCAAAATAGCTTCTGGATCCATGTCGAGGGCCAGAATTTCTTGAATTCCGAGTTTGGCAGCTGCAATAGAAAGAATTCCAGAGCCGCAACCCACATCGCAAATGCTCTTCCAATCGTGAGCCTGTTGGACCAGCCATTCGAGGCACATCTGAGTTGTGGCGTGATGGCCTGTTCCAAAAGCCATATCCGGGTCTAGCCTGATCACTTTTTCTCCTCTTCGTTTTTTATATTTAAGCCAGAGAGGCTGGATGACAAGTTTATTTAAAATGCGAACATTTTTTAAGCCCTTCTTCCATCGAAGGGCCCATTGATTGGAAGAAATAGATCTCATTCTAAAATGGGTGAAGATGGGAGTTTGAATTTGAATTAATTTTTTCTTGAAGAGAAGCGCTTCTGAATCAGTTTTGGCATAAATTTTTGCCCAATATTCTTCTCTTTCAGGTTTTGCTTCAATTTTTGCTTCTAGGGTAGCTCCAAAACCACAAGAATCAACTAAAGTGGAAAGGACAGCATCGGGGTCCTTTGTTTCAAAACGACATTTAAGTTCGATCATGGTTTGATGTTTCATCTCAAGATAAGAAAAGCTTGTCACGAAAAGAGTGGAATCGACGACTGACCTGGAATGCTTGGGCATGAGACATGATGATGAGATAAGCGAGAACATGATGGACCAGAGGAGGGATTATTTTAATATAAGTACATCCGGCAATCATCGCGTTCAAGAGAAGAAAAATCATGGACATACCGCAAGCAGCAAAAAGTTTCTTTTTAATGGATTTGGCTTCTTCAAGGATTATAGGTGGAATTTTATCGAGTTTGTTTTCTTCTATCAATCGGTCCCGGGTTCCTAAGAAATAGGAAGTGGACATTTGATCGACCAGAACTCCTAAAAATGTTGATGCCAGTCCAATGACAAAATGCAATGTGAAAAATTGAGGTTGTCCCAGTTGGACATAACCCAGAATGAGGTTTGTAATAAACCCCAAGAGTGATAGAGTAAATAAAAATTGAATGACAAATGGCATGCGCAGATTATAGCATAATCATCATTATGAATAATCCAAAGATCAAATATCAAAAATCTTGTCGGACAATCCAAAATTTAAAATGTCTCCCTTGCAGTAGCATTAAAAATTTTGGATTTTAATATGTCATTTTGCATTTTGGTTTTTGAATTTTAAATTAACAATGAGAACTTGAGGATGGTTGATCATGACTTCAGCTTCATTAATAGTGGCCGATTCAGAAAAAGATTCAAATCTTTATTACGCAACCGGTTTTCTTGCGCCGGATCCCTTTATTTATATTGCTCTCAATGGGAAAAAAATTCTGATCATGGGCGATCTTGAACTGGATCGTGCGAAACTTCAGGCCGAGGTCGACGAAGTCATTTCTAGCACAGAAATTTTAATGAGGCTTCGATTGAAAAGAATTGCCCAACCCAAATCGGTCGATATGATTGAGTTTGTTCTGAAAGAATTAGATGTGAAAGGAATTCTCGTTCCCGGAAATTTTCCAATTGAATATGCCGATCCTCTCAGAGAAAAGGGTTTTTCCATTTCTTTTAAGCGAGAACCCTTTTTTGAAGAACGCTTGATCAAACGCCCTAAAGAAATTGAGGCCATTTGTCAGACTCAAAGAGCTACTGAAGAAGCGGTTGAAGAGGCGGTGGAGGTGATTTCCTCGAGCAAGATTCGCGGGGAATTTCTTTATCATCATGGGGAGATTCTGACCTCTCGGAAAATTAAAGAGATTTTACATTTAAGTTTGATGCGTCAAAATTGTATAGGACAGTACACCATTGTTGCGTGTGGAACGGATGGGGTCGATCCTCATAACGAAGGATCGGGACCTTTAAAGGCTCATCAATCCATCATTCTAGATGTTTTTCCGCGTTCGATGACCACCCGTTATTTTGCGGATATGACTCGGACCGTGGTCAGGGGAAAGGCCTCTCCCAAACTAAAAAAAATGTATCAGGCCGTGTTGGAAGGGCAAGAGATTGGATTTAAACAGGTTCGAGAGGGGGCCGATGGCCGATCGATTCATCAAATGATTCTTGATCGATTTAAATCGCTTGGATTTGAAACGGGAAAGATCGATGGCCGCTTTCAGGGTTTTTTCCATGGGACGGGGCATGGCGTGGGTCTCGATATTCACGAGCTACCCAGAATTGGATCTCTCTCAAATATTCTTCAGGCAGGACAGGTGGTGACCATTGAACCTGGGCTTTATTATTTGGACGCGGGTGGGGTTCGATTAGAAGACATGGTTCTTGTGACCAAAGAAGGATGTGAGAATTTGACGCGTTTTCCAAAGGAGTTAGAAGTGGAGTAAATAAAATCCAAAAATCAAACATCAAAAATCTTGTCGGACAATGCAAAAATTAAAATGTCTCCCTTGCAATGGCATTAGAAATTTTGGATTTTGATTTGTCATTTTGCATTTTGATTTTTAATTTTTGATTTATGAAAAGGAATTTGTCATGCTTTTGAAGGAAGATCTAAAAATATCCCCCGAACCCATCGTCCGCCTGGAGAATTCTTTTCAGGATTCTTACAATAATTTTGTAGCGACGGCTCGGACTTGTTATTCATCTAAGGTGATTACCTCCCAGGATGTCTCTAAAGATGAGAAGGCCCAAGAGAGAAGAGATGCCATTGCACAAAGTATCTATAAAGCGGGGCATCACACGACACTTCAACACGCCACGTTTCAATTTGTTTTGGAGAGAGTGTCGCGTCAATTTATTTGGTCCTTTTTGCATAGCCATCCCTATTATAATTCAGAGCAGGTGAGTCAACGCTATGTTGAAGTGAAGTCTGACCGATTTTTGATTCCTCCTTTATCTGACTCGGCCCAAGCTCTTTATTTAGAAACCATTCAAATGCAGATGGAGGCCTATCATGCCTTGATGAAGCTTGTAGAGCCTACCCTTGCTCAAGAATTTAAAAGAATTTTTCCAGCTCGCAATCTAGAAGAAAAAAGATGGCAATCGGTTCTGAAGAAAAAAGAGCAGGAAGTGGCTCGCTATGTCCTTCCGGTTGCGACCCATGCCCATCTTTATCATACGGTGAGTGCCATTACTCTTTTGAGATATTACCGCCTCTCGCAGCAGTGGGACACCCCTTTAGAGACAAGGATGGTGGTTCAAAAAATGGTGGATGAAGTTTTGAAGATAGAACCTCAGTATCTTAAACTTTTAGAAGATCCCCTCCCTTTAGACCAGACCCCTGAATACGAAGTTTTTTTAAATTTTCATGAGAAAAATCGGGTTCATGAAAATTTTGTGAAAGAATTTGATGAAGATTTGGGGCCTCTCAGATCTAAATTAATCGATTATAAAGAGAAAGGGGAAGAAAGCCTTGCCCAGGCCGTGCGAACGGTATTGGGCTTGCCGAAGCATGAGCTTTCTAATGCTGAGGCGATTGAGAGGGTGATGGATCCTTTGAAGAACACGCTTTTGGGTGAAGCTTTAAATCTCATTTCTCTTGGAAAACTCGCACGTACTTTGGTTCATCCCCATTTTACATTTAGGAAAAAGTTAAGCCATACCGCTGATTCTCAAGATCAGCGTCACCGCATGACCCCCGGCTCTCGGCCCATTTTAGCGGGGCACTTTATTCCAGACCGTCCAGACTTTATTGTTCCTGTTGTGATTGAAAAAACATCTCAGGCCCTGGAGTATTTTAAGAATGTGATTGAGAAGACTTGGAATTCCATCGGACGACTTTTGGATCAGGGTGTTTCAGAAGAATTTGCATTTTATCTTTTGCCCAATGCCTTTCCCATTCGCTTTGAGGAATCAGGAGATTTAGCGAGTTTTCATCATAAGTGGACCAGTCGTCTTTGCTATAACGCCCAGGAAGAGATTTGGGCAAGCTGCAAGGATGAAGTGGAACAAGTGCGTAAGATTCATCCCCGCATTGGAAAGTTTTTGGGCCCTCCTTGCAGTCTTCGCGATTGGGCCGGGACGCGTCCCATTTGTCCAGAAGGAGAGCGTTTTTGCGGGATCCCGGTCTGGAGGCTGGAGCTTGAGGAGTATGAGAGGATCATTTAAAGCTTGGGATGCGCGTTAAAGAGTCATAATCAGTAAAGAGAAAAGGATTTTCTTGAAAATCCGTCTTTTTTTTGTTATGGTTCCATTATGGAACCATTTAGGAGGTAGTATGATGAGTATTACTTTGAAAAATATTCCTCAAAGTTTACATCGTTTGCTGAAGCGACAAGCATCTTTAAATCATCGTAGTTTAAATCGTGAAATGATTGTGTGTCTTGAGTCTTCCGTTTATTCTCCCCGTGTAGGTGCAGAAGCTTTTTTGAAGCGTGTTCGGAAGTTGAGGACAAGGATTTCCGTAAAACTAACCGATCGATTTATAGCTTCTCACAAACGACGTGGTCTATCATGATCGTGGTCGATGTGAACATTCTTGCCTATCTCTTAATTCAAGGTATCCATACATCATCTGTAGAGCGTGTGTATGCAAAAGATGCCGAATGGGCAGCCCCTTTCCTTTGGCGTTCTGAGTTAAGGAATATTCTGGCAGGGTATATTCGTGTGAATAAAATGCCTCTAGAAATGGCCATAACGATTGTCAAAGAGGCGGAAGTCCTCATGGGGGCACATGAATATTCGGTGTCTACAAAACAAATCTTGAACTTGGTCGCAAGCTCAACGTGTTCCGCTTATGATTGTGAATATGTGGGATTGGCTCAAGAATCGGGAACACCCCTTGTGACGATGGATCGGGAAATTTTGAAAAATTTTCCTGAAATTGCAACTTCTATTGAGGGTTTTTTAAGTGAAAATCTCTAACCTATTTATCCTTCTTGATTGATCGTAAATAATTCTCTTTTTGCGTTTGGAGTTCTTCTTCTGAAAAGAGTGAGAGCCCTGAGAGTATTTTGACGATGTTTTCCATGCACAAAATTCCGCGGCAGGGGGTATAGCGAATCAACGTTCTTCGGGTAAAAAAATCATCCAGTGTTTGGGCCATTTCATGGGTGAAGGCGTAGAGAAGCTCGGCCTTCATATGAGGATGATGCGGGCAAAGTTGTCCTTGCGTCCCCCATTCCTTTGCTGTTTTTGCGACCTCAAGTGCTCGGGAGCCGTACGTGGCTAAAAGATGTTGGATTGTGACTTGATCGAGATCAAAGGATTTTGAAAATTCTTCTACGGTTGGAATTTTTCCTCCTCCAGGAAGAGAGAGGAGAGCTGTTCGGCAGGGTTCATTTTGATGGAGATGGAGGATCTGAGTCGCTTGGTTCACCGCTCGTTCGGCCAGACTTCGATACGTGGTAAATTTACCTCCCAGAATGCTCAAAAGACCAGGAGAGGTTTCTTCAATACGGTATTCGCGTGATACTTCAGAGAGCTTTTTCCTTTCTTCATGAATAAGGGGTCTCACTCCTGCAAAGGTAGAAATGATGTCCTTCCTCGATAGAGGTGTCCCTGGAAAGATTCTTTGAATTTCTAAGAGAAGATACTGGATTTCTCCGATTTCAGCAGTGACATGATCTGGATCCCCTGAGAAATCCGTATCGGTCGTTCCGACCAATGTGAAATCCCTCCACGGAAGAGAAAAGAAAACCCGTCCATCTTGTTGAGCGGTCAGAAGAAAAGCATGCTCTTTTGTCAAACGGGGTAAAATGATGTGAATGCCTTTGGCCAGTCTCAATTTTTTTTGGGGAGATCCGGTTCTTTTAGCCAAAAGTTGGTCAATCCATGGCCCGGTCGCATTGATTACTAATTTTGCATGAATTTCAAATTCTTGGTTTGAAATGAGATCCTTTCCCAGAATTCCAGAGACGCGTCCTTCTTTTTCTAGGAATCGAACAGCGTTAAAATAGTTGAATGCACAAGCTCCACTTTCGACGGCAGAGAGAATATTTTCCAGGCATAATCGGGCATCATTCATTTGTGCATCATAAAAATGAAAAGTTTTTTTAAGGCCGTTTAAATTGATTTGTGGGACTTCAGTTGAAAGTTGGGAGAGTGGGAAATTTTTATGAGTTTGGATATTTCTTTTTCCGCTTAAGCAATCATAAAGAGTCAGGCCTAATTTAACTTTGAGAACTCCTCTAGAATCCCCTTGATAAATAGGAAGAAAAAAAGACAAGGGATGAACCAGATGGGGGGCTATTTTTAAAAGGTGATGTCTTTCCTGAAGGGCTTCGTAGACTAGTTTAAAATCCCCATGCTCTAAATAACGAAGCCCTCCATGGACTAATTTAGAAGTTTTGCTGCTCGTTCCACTTGCAAAATCTCCTTTTTCAATGAGACAAACCTTAAAACCTCTGAGAGCCCCATCTCGAGCAATTCCAGCGCCATTAATCCCACCCCCAATGATGAGGAGGTCAAATAGTGTTGTTTTTAAGTGGGAAAGCTCTCTAGGCTTTGAATTCATGAAGGATATTATGATAGAATTAGGACAAAGAGTTAAGAGTTAAAAATTAAAAATGTAAAATTAGAGCAGACACAAATAAAATCCTTAATTTTTTACTCTCCATTTTTCTTTCTTCATTCAAAAGGTGTTTTGTGGTATGGAAAATTCTTGTTTGACTCATTCTAAGGTTACAGATGACACCTATCTTCTTAACTATTTTCATCAGTTTGTAAAAAAAGAACCTGTTTCCCTTTTAACGGGTATAGAATCGGAACTCTTAGGAGTGGATCAGGAGACGGGGGAAGCGATTTCCTATGAGGGAGATCGGGGGGTTGAAAAGGTTTTTTATGAACTCATTTCTCGATTTTCTTGGGAACCTATTCTTGAGAATGGGAAACCCATTGCCTTAAAAAGGGGAAGGGCTGAGATTCATCTTGAGCCTGGGGGACAGTTGGAATTAAGCGGAACTCCTGCTCGTTTTTTGGATGAGGTTAAACTTGAGCTAGAAGAGCATTATCAGGAATTAAAAGAGTCCTCTCTTAAATACCGAATTGCCTGGTTGGAGTTAGGGATGCAGCCTTTTAGTCCGCTTAACGAGATTGCCTGGGTCCCAAAAGGGCGTTATAAAATTATGCGTGAATATTTAATTCGTAAGGGTCCTCTTTCCCATCGCATGATGAAACAAACGGCGACGCTTCAAGCCAATTTTGATTTCACGGGTGAAGAGGATGCCATGGAAAAATTAAAAGTGGGGATGGCCCTTTCACCTCTAACGGTGGCACTCTTTGCAAACTCTCCTTTTTTAGAGGGCAAGGTTCCTGGCCCTTTAAGCTTACGAGCTTTAGGCTGGCAGGGGACGGACCCGGATCGTTGTGGACTCATTAGGGAGGTTCTCGAAGGTCCACCCAAATTCGAAAGTTATTTGAGTTATCTTTTAAAAGTTCCGATGATGTTTATACTTCGGGATGAGAAGTGGATCCCCTTAGAAAACATTACTTGGGGTCAATTTTTGAAAGAGGGATTTCAAGGGATATTTGCTACGGAGGAAGATTGGGAATTATTTTTAACATCTGTTTTTCCAGAAGCACGTTTAAATCCTTTTGTTGAACTTCGAAGTGCGGATCGTAATTCCTTAGCCGTCAGCATGGGCCTCTTGGCATTTTGGAAGGGAATTCTACTGGATTCTATCGCTCGAAAATCGGCTTGGGATTTGGTTTCAGAGGGAACAATAGATGATCGAAAGAGATGGCTTCATGACGCGGCTCTCCTTGGTTTAAAGGCCTATATAGGGGGTGTTAAAATGAGCAATCTAGCAAGCCTTCTCGTTCAGTACGCCCAACAAGGACTCAGGCGTTTGCGTGATCAGGCCCTCTCAAATGAAAAAGAAATTCAATATTTAGAAGTTGTAAAAGAAATCATTCAAGAAGGACATTCCCCTGCAGAAAGGCTTTTAATCCATTGGCAAGGTTCTTGGAATCAAAATCCCCTGAAGCTTATTGAGTACTGTAGAATTTAAACAAAAATTTTCCCTGACATCCATTGAACGCCTAAACCTTTGAGCAGTTCCTTTTGATCTGTTGTTGTAACCCCAGATACAATCAATTGACTTCCCAATGTACGGTTCATATCCACAAGCATTTTAATAAGTGTTTGCTGAGTGACATCGGCTGCAATTTTGGCGGCAAAGGAGGGATCCAGATAGAGGAAAGCGGGTTTAAACTCGGACAGGAGGGTTAGAGGAAGAGGACCTCCATAGGATAGAGAGATAGAAATTTGAGATCCTTGCTCTTTAATTTTTTCGATCATTTCTTTGGTAAAGGTATCATTGCGGATTAAGTCTCCCGATCGAAGCTGATAAATGAGGCGATGCAGATTCATCTTCATATTTTCAAAAGGTTTTTCAGGATCTTCCAATAGATTAAGAAAAATTCTGGGATGAAGTCCAACGAGAATCCACGAGTTTTGATTCATGCCATAAGTAAAAATTTGAATTTTTTCAAATAAAATTCTTCCCAACTCCCGTTCCATTCGAAGGTCGATGGCTTCATTGAAGAGCTCTTCTTGAGAAAGGACACTACCGGCTTGCATGCTTCTGAGCAGGGTTTCATGCCCCTGAGGAACATTGGTTTCAACGTCGACAATGGGTTGAAAAAAAAGATTAATCTTTTTTTCATGAATGGCGTGTGCCATTTTTTCAAGTTCTCTGGAAGGGTTGAGAAGGGCGTGGTGATTGGATCCAATAGGCTCTGAACCTCTGCGGTCTTTAACGCAGTTAGATCCATGGAGTGTTTTGACATATTTTTTAAGCTCTGCTGCAATCGCATTCACTTCCCCAATATGGGTCAGTTTCCTTTTTTCATTGGTGACCACCGCAATCGAAAGCGACATCAGTGGAAACTCTCTCAAGATGCCTTGACGATCTTTGATCACAATGCATCCTCTTTCTCGATCCTCTCGATTATAAAAGTGTGGAGAAAGAATGTCAAATTGATGAATGATTTCTTTTGAAAGAAGGTCCATATGGTTGGGATCACTGATGATCACAAAATCATCCCCCCCGATATGGCCGACAAAATCAGTTGGATTTCCTTTCTCTTTCACAATAGGGGAGAGAAGATCGGCGAGGCTGCGAATCGCATCATCCCCCCGTTCAAACCCATATTCATCATTAAAAGATTTAAAATAATCGATGTCTAAGTGAGCAATGGCAAAGGGCTCATTTTTTTCAAGACGGTATGCAATCTGTTTTTGAATGGCATTGTTGCCAGGGAGTTTAGTGAGTGGATTGGCATCTAAAACAGTATAAGTCCGATTGAGAATCATCCAGATGCGAGCCAGCAATTCTTCAGGCTCAAACGGTTTCGTCACGTAATCGTCCGCCCCGCTTTTAAGGCCAGAGATTTTTTCTGAGGATTCTCCACGTGCGGTAAAATAGATAATAGGGACATGCCATAAATTCCGGTCCTCTTTGATTTGCTTACAGACTTCAAAACCGTCGATTCCGGGGAGCATGAGGTCTAATAGAATGAGATCCGGCTTTGTCTCTCGGATGAGAACAAGTCCTTTCTCTCCGTCTAAAGCGGTGAAAACCTCAAAGCCCCGTCTCTTTAGAAATGCCTGGGTCACTTCAAGAATGTCTTCATCGTCATCAATCATAGCAATTTTAGGCTTTTCGTTTTCCACGTCAGGCCTCGGGTGATGTAATATCCTATATCCTAATTATACGCTACTTAGAGACTCGGTCAAGAGGATGAAAAAACTTCAAAGAAAAAGCATTTCAGGTATTTGGTTTCTGGAATAGATAAAACAATCGGATGATCGATTGCTTGGGTCCCTTGATTTATTTGATACAACATTCGGTGAGCATCTTGAGCTGCATTCAAAATAGTTTGTTGAAATGTTTTTTCGTCCACATGGTGGGAACAACAGGCGCTCACCAAAATCCCTCCCTCTCGAAGCATTTTAAGGGCTCTGAGATTAATTTCTTTATAACCTCTCAGGGCTCGCTCGAGATGGGCTTTGCTTTTTGTGAAAGAAGGGGGATCCAAAATAATGAGATCAAATTTTTTATCCTCTAAGGAAGAAGATTTCAAAAGATCAAAGGCATTTCCAAGTTGTCCCTGCCATCGATCTTGAACTCCATTTAATTTAGCATTTTCTTGTCCAAGGGCGAGGGCCTCCTCGGATATTTCGAAGGCCAGAACACTTTTGGCTTCCTGAACGAGGCTCGCCACAGCAAAACCTCCTGTATAAGAAAAGCAATCTAATACCTCCTTACCCTTTGTATACCCCCTTAAGGCTTTTCGGTTTTCCCTTTGATCGAGATAAAAGCCCGTTTTGTGCCCTTGGGAAATATTCACCCAAAATCGAATTTTGTTTTCCTCTATTTCGACGAGGGGGGGCGTTTCTCCTTGAAGAGTTCCTTGCAGGAGGGGAAGCCCTTCCCATTGACGCGAAGGAAAGTCATTTCGTTCATAAAGTGATTTTGGGGAAAATAAATCTTTAATTAATTGAATAAGGAGAGGTTTTTGGAGTTCCAATGCGAGTGTCGAAATTTGAAGCACAAAATGTCCAGCGTATTCGTCCAAAATTAAACCAGGAAGCTGGTCCGATTCACTGTTGATCCATCGGATCGCGTTTGTTCCTTCGATATGGCGCTTACGCCAAGAAATGGCATCTTCAATTCTTTTCTTAAAGAAAGGGAGATCGATGGATTCTTCATGATGGGTCAAAAGGCGTAGGGTAATTTCAGATTTTGGATTAATAAAGCCTGTACCAATTTTTTTCTTTCGGTCAGAAATCACAAAAACGGCATCGCCGGGCTGAATCCCTGGACTCATGCCTTTGATTTGAGATCGATAAATCCAGGGATGCCCTCTTAAAACCCGATCGATCCCTTTAGAATAAAGGGTGACTGTTTTCATTCTTGAAAGGGTAGCGTATGTGCCCCATTTAAGTCCAGATTCTTTGACGCCACCGTCAGGACGCCCTCATTATAATTAATACTGATTCCACTCGGATAGCAAGTGCTAGTGTAAGAATTTGTAGTCGCCCCATTTATGGGGCCACGTCCCTTGCATGGATTTGCCCGATGAATCGGGTGACTACAAAGCAGGCTTGGCTAAAAATTTATAATGAGGTGGGCCTAACCTCACCGTCGACATAGAGCAGGAAAAAAGATATAGTAGTTGAAAAGGAGGGCTTATGTCAGAGGATGTTTTATTTACGAAGATTAAAACCGATATTCAATCTTCTATAAAGTCGGGGGATAAGATAAAGCTGGAGACCTTTCGCATGATTCTGGCCGAAATAGAGAAGGAGCAAATTGATCGTCAACGTCCTCTAAAAGATGAAGAGGTTCTTGCTATTTTAAGGCGAGGAATGAAGACGCGAAGCGAATCTGTGACTCAATTTGAAAAAGGGAATCGAGTGGATCTTGCTCAAAAAGAAAAGGATCAAATAGAAGTTCTTAAAACCTATCTTCCCCAGCCATTGACCGGCGAGGCTTTAAAGTCAATCGTTCTAGAGGCGATTGCCACTTTAAAAGCGACTTCGAAGAAGGAAATGGGGCTTGTGATGAAAACCGTTATGGGAAAATACGGCTCTCAAATCGATGGTAAGGAAGTTCAGACCTTAGTTTCACAGATTTTGATGTGAAAATTTGATGAAAACACTCCTTCTTACCTCTCAGGATTTAACGAAGCTCATGGATGAGGATGATGCCTTCCAAGTGATGCAAGAGGTTTTTCGCTCCCAAGGAGAAGGAAGGGTCCAAATGCCCCCGAAAATTTATTTGGATCTTAAAAAGTATGAAGGGGATTTTAGGGCTATGCCGGCTTATGTTGAAACCCCGGAAGCCTGCGGTCTCAAATGGGTGAATTCTCATCCAAATAATATTTTGAAAGGTCTCTTTCCAGCCGTGATGGGAATTTTGATTTTGAGTGATCCTCAAACAGGATTTCCATTATCCATTTTAGATGGAACTTTGATCACGCGTTTAAGAACAGGGGCTTCTGGGTCTCTAGCTTCTTTCTATTTGGCTAAGCCTGATTCTAAGGTGTTGGCTCTGGTGGGGTGCGGGGTTCAAGCCCAAGCTCAGTTTCAAGCTCATCTGAAACATTTTCAATTTTTGGAGGTTCGGGTTTGGGCTCCTGAAGAGCATTTTACAAATTCTTTCAAAGCAAAAATGGCTTCTTTTCATTCGAATATCATTCCTTGTCAAAGACTAGAAGATTGCGTTCAATCTGCAGACATCCTTTGTACAACGACTCCTTCTCGAACGCCTTTGATTAGGAAAGATTGGCTTAAGAGAGGAGTGCATATCAATGCGATGGGAGCCGATGCTCCGGGTAAACAAGAATTAGAAACGAATATTCTGAAAGAAGCTTTTTTCGTCGTTGATGAAATTGAGCAATCCCTTCATGGGGGAGAAGCCAATGTTCCCTTTCGAGAAGGGATTCTTGCTCAAGGGGATATTGATGGAACGTTAGGAGAAATCGTTTGTGGGAAAAAATGGCGTCAAAATCAAGACGAAATCACCGTTTTTGATTCAACCGGTTTGGCCATTCAGGATGTATCTTTAGGTTTTCGGGCTTATCAAAAAGCGTTAAAGCGAAAAATGGGACAGTGGATTGAGTTTTTTTAGTAATGAGATACGATTTTTCTGGATAGGGGCGATGAATTTTAAGATTTTTTTGACTTTTTCCGCTTCAGACGTGTCTAATGATCTGAACCCTTCAATCCTGGATTTTGTAAATTTTGTGCTAGAATCTAGAATTGTGAATAGTGATTAACTTATTAGAATTCAAAGACTTAAGGCTAGAAAATGATTTTTAAAAACTTTCAAAAATTCATCAGTATTGTCCTGTGTGTTTCGTTCTTAATTTATGATATTTCAATGAGTTGGGGACAGGATCATGTCATAGGTCCCCTCGCTGTGTCGAGTCTGGGGGCCATTCCATTCCAAAATCTATCCGTTAAAGCCAGCTCCCTCTTAGAAAACATTAAAATTCCAAGCGATATCGGAGAAATTGTTGATCAAAACATCATTCCTCATCAACCCCTTCTTTTTATCCTTGAAGATATTCACTGTAATTTGGGAGTGCAGAAGAATATTGAAAGGATTTTAAAACAGTTAGAAGTTGAAAGTTCGAACCAGCCTTTCTATGTCTTTTCAGAGGCTGCAGCGGGTTTCATGGATTTGTCCTTCTTTACTTCATTCCCGGATCAAAAGGCAGTCGCCACCACTCAAGTGAAACTGTTAGAAAATCAAGAGATCAATGGCCTGGAATCTTTTCTCATCCATGCAGGACCTCAGAAGACGATCGGATGGGGTGTTGAGGAGCTAGGGACGTATGTAGACAATGTGAAATTAATGAAACAGTTGATGGAGGAGCGTGAGCTTCAGTCGCATGAATGGGAAAATTTAGAAGAGACGTTTAAAAATTTAAGACAGAAAATTTATTCGAAAGAATTATTGAAGCTCGTGGAAAAGAGAGAGAAGTATCGGGAGTACAAGATAGGGATGGGGGAGTATGTAAAGGCAGTCAATAGTCGACAGTCGACAGTCGATAGATCAAAAGGAATAAATATATTTTTCCCATGGATTATGGACCGTGGACTGTGGTCTAAAAATTTTCCTCAACTTACTCTTTACTTGCAACTTCAAGCTCTCGAAGAAGAAACAGACATATCAAAGGTTGAAAGCGAATACCTCTCCTTTTTATCTGAATTAGAAAAGAAGCTTCCGAAGGAAGAATCAAATGAAGTGTTGAAGAATGTATTAGAGCATCGATTGGGGAGAATCAGTGATGAGGAGCATTATCTATTTTTAAGTAAATATTTAGACCCGGAAGATGGAGAGGGTTTCTCCCCTCTTTTTTTTAATCCCACAGGGACTATAAAATCTCGAGAGGGGTCGGGGGAGTTAGAGGTTGGAGGAGTGATGGAAGAAGAAGTAACCCCCTCAGTCCCCCTCAAAATAAGGGGGAGGGAAAAACAACGTATCTCCCCTCTTAAGGTAAGAGGGGTTGGGGGAGTTATGGAAGGAGAGGAAGTAACCTCCTCAGTCCCCTTTAAGATAAGGGGGAGGAAAAAACAAAAAGAGCTCTATCCCAACCTCAAGCTTTTCATCCAACAAATGTCCCTCCTAAAACAAATCTCCTGGGAAAAATTAGATGAAGAGATTGAGCACTTCGAAGGAGAACTTATAGAAAATTTAGCGATAGCGCCTCAAGCAAAAGAATTGCTGGAATTGGAAAAGAACTATGAGGTATTGAAGCGAGTGATGACGATGGAGGGGAAACGAGAGGATTTAAAAGCTGTTTGGAGTAGTTTTTGTCCCCTTCTTAATACAATACCCCCTCTTTTATCAATACCCCCTCTTAAGGTAAGAGGGGCCTGGGGAGTTACTTCCTTAAAGGGGCCTGGGGAGTTAGGGGTTAGGGGAGTTATGAAAAAAGAACAAGTAACCCCCTCAGTCCCCCTTAAAATAAGGGGGAGGAAAAGCTTAAAAAGAGAAAAAGAGTACGTAACAAATTTTTCTCAGGTCCTGAAAAAATTATGTGACGAAAACAACCTCCCCTTCGAATCACCTGATTTTGGTGATATTTTCAAAATAGCCCAAAAATTCTACGCAAAAGTCCTTGAACGGGATCAGATCATGTACAAAAAAACCATCAAAATGATGGAAGAAAGAAAGCTTAAATATGCAGCACTTCTGATCGGCGGCTTTCACACAGAAGGATTCAAAGAGCGCCTGAAAGCAGCGAATATCGGCTATTGTGTGATTGCTCCTCGAATGAATAAGGCCGATGACCGCAGAGTCTATTTTCAAAAGATGAAGGAATTTGGATTGGTGGTGAGCGGAGAATCGAAGAGTGATATCGTTGATCTTTTGAAAAAAATGGGCAAAGATTTTCTTTCTCAGGCCAAGCTCTCAGATGCTGATTTTGAAAGCTGGAGAACGCATTCTAAATTCTACCAACCTATTATCGAATCCCTCATGACGGAAAATACTGAGCGAGGGAAGCTTTTGGGAGATCCCAAGCTTCTCAATTTTGTGAATGGAATTGATGCTCTCATCAAACGCGGCGGGGTTTTTAAAAGTTTAACAGAAAGTTATTTAAAAAAGGCCCTGGGAAAAGATGATTATCAGGAGTTTGCACAGTTTCTTAAATCTGAAAATGCTCAAAGTGGAAAAGCTCAGAGTAAATTGGAGAATGCAGGTGTAGCGACACAATGGGCTTATGCAACAGGGAGAACCTCAGAAGGGCCTCCCGTAGAGGTTCAGGCTCCGGCAGTTGAAGCAGGTTCAGAATCTGCTCTAAGAGAGGAAGTAAGTCAGCCCTCTGCTGAGAAAGTTGAGTTTGGTCAAAAAAGAGGTCCATCCAAAATTCCAGCAGGACTTGTAGGGCTTTTGCTAGCGGTCTTTGCTGGAAGATTAGCTTATGGGGCAGAGGCAGGTGGCTCGGTTTTAGCGAGCAGTGGGATCAGTTTCTTTGGTTTGCTTTTAGTCAGCATGGTTTTATTGAATGTTGCTCGTTATCCTTCATTGGAAAGATTATTAAAGAAGATTCAAAGAATGGGAGGGCTCTCTATTCTTGGCTTAGCAGCCTTGCTCAGCTCTTTGGGTCCTGTTCAGCGGGCGAAGGCAAGTGGTGAATCAACTTCAGCAGCAGAAATTTCGAAAAATAAAGAAGCCTTATATGCCAGCCCGAAAAATCCAACCTACATGACTTTCTGTCTACTCACAACTCCGAATCTTCCTATTAGGCAAGATTTAAGCCAGCTTGCTTCCCTTTATGGTGTTGAACAAGAAGATATGAAGAAGGCTTTGCAGGCTGTTCAGAGGGTGGCAGGCGATAGACAAAGGCTATCGGGCTTAACACGTTCTACTTTTGAAAATGTTGCCAAGATGATTTCTGATGCCTTGAAAGATCTCAAAATTAACGATCCAGAATTTTTCGTCAGAAATGTTTTATACCCTTATTTGACTTTCGAAGTCACTCCTTTTTCCCTTATGCAAGATCAGACAAAGAAAGCCATTAGAGAAAAAACGGAAGAGTTACTAGGAAGGGAAGCGAAAAGCGCTTTAGAAGATTTGGTGAAAAGTCACTTTTCAAATTCTATGGATGATTCTAATCGCCTGAATCAAGCCCTGAAAAAGATTGGTTTTCAAGTGATTATAGGACGTGTTTCTCTCCAGATCGGGAGTGAGATAATGGACATTCCAACTCCGCAGCTTTGGAGAATAATCGAGACGCTTCCTGTTCAAGAACAAAATGTAGGGGATATTCTCGTCCTAGAAAGAGCAGGGACGTTTTCTTTCACTCCTAATATACTTGGGTTTTTCCATAAAGAAGCACCGGATGTAACCATTATTTCTGAGGGAATTGAAGCAGAGTCAAATATTTCTGAGGGAATTGAAGCAGAGTCAAAGAAAAAAGATTTGTCCGGCAACTTGCTAGATCTGGAGACACTTAGGCGAGATAATATTTCGATGACAGTGATGCATGAAGGCTATCATAAATGGAGTGAAGAACGGATGAAAGATGTAACGAACGAAGA
Organism: Chlamydiota bacterium; assembly: GCA_016178055.1. NCBI lineage: Bacteria > Pseudomonadati > Chlamydiota > Chlamydiota bacterium. Next base: position 19,874 of record JACOUC010000050.1, read on the forward strand.
TCGAGAGATTGCTGGGTACCTTGCAGAGGCGATTTATGGACCCCATCCAGAATGGGCTCTCGTGGGTCTACGCACTTATGTCAGGCGTTATGCTGAAGGGGGTGTTTCTAGGCCTGTTTTTGCCAAAATAATCGAACTTGCAAATAGTGCAACTCGGCTCTCTCAGGAGGAAAATAGAGGGAGAGCAAGAGAGTTTTATAGTGGTTACAAGACAAAGAATGGTCGATCTTTGCCACCTTTAGATGATTCTGGTTTTGGGGCGATTGCCAAAAAAATCAATCGACTGATGCAGTTTGAGGGTCATCCACTTCTTTTATGGGGATATAAGCATGCTTCTCTCTTAGCACTTCTAACATCTGGAGTTGGTTTGGGAATAGCCGGATGGCTTTTTAGAAAAAGAAGGCTTGCGAAAAAGAGGGAAGTTCAAATTAAAGGAAATCCTCCTGATCAAAGTTCTCCCTTTGGTCTTCAATCGGTCAAAGGAACGAAGGCTTATGATTATTTAAGGGCGCATAAAGTCCCTCATGTTCTTGCGGTGATCTTATCGGGTATTTTTGTGGGGGTATGGGAGGAGGGGCGGTATCGATACAGTTCCGCGCTTTTGGGAGTCGGCTGGTTTTCTGTTTCTAACTTTTTAACAGCTTTTTATTCCTCTCCTTCAGGGCATTTTTCGTTTTCTCAGTTAGCTGCTCTTTTTATTATGCAAGGATTTGCATTGCTCTTTATTTGTTTACCTTTTTTGTGGGTTCAAGGCGAAAAATTTGCAAAAGATCATTACGAAGTTTATAAAGCGAAAGGGAAATATAATTCTTTCAAGGTTTACTCAGAAGGTCCTGAATACAAAGTTCATTATATTTTTGGCTTGCTCATGGGAATTTTAATGGCCGTTTCTTCCCTCCTTTTCTTTCTTTTCTTTGAAAGCTATTTTGTTGAATGGCTTGGGACTCCTTCTTCGTTATGGACCAATATAGGCCCGTCATCGGGTGTGCATTGGAGCATATTGACAACGACGATGATTCTCCATGCCTTGAACAATATCGCTGTCCAGTTCGGGTGGATAGATAAACTGTCTAAAACTTTCCCTAGCCTCGAGAAATTGAAAGATTGGATTGTGATGCAGAGTACGGGAGGGGGGAGTGAACTCGCTCCAATTGATGTAGAGGAAACGAGGGTGGATGGCCAATTTGAACAGTGGCTCAGGGTGCGAAACGTTTTGGCTTCAGATGAAACGCTTGAGAGCTATGTGGGCAATTCTGGGAAAGAGCTTCTAGATATTTTAGACGTCTTGGGAGAACAATTGAAAAATTATCGCGGTGATAGAGAAATTTCCGGACAGGGTATGAGAACTCTCATAGAAGGTTTGGAAGGTCTTATTAGAGCGGAACGCCCTCAGGATGGAGAGCGTCTCCACACTATTGTGATTGACATCAAAATGATTCAATCCATTGCCGAGGCAGGATTATTGCCCTTTGTTCGCACCATGCGAGCGAATGCTCAAGCAGCGACTTTGGCGGCTGAAAAGGGTCTCGTTTGGGATTTAGAGCATGGAACGATTTCTCAGGCAGGGGAGGAGGGCGAAAATCAGGTTCATATCGCACAAGATATTCAAGAAGCTGTTGGCCCAGACCAAACAGGGATTAGAGATTTTAGACAGAAAGGGAATATGACTGCCTCAGAGGCCATCACCCGAGGCGTGGGGTATCTTGTTTTGGAGAGGCAATGGAGGGAGTTGAAGGATGCAATCAAAACAGTTGTAACAAATAGAATCACAAAAGAGATTAAAGTGCCGATTCGGCTCTATGTGAATGCGGGGATGTTAAAAGATCCTGAAAAGGCCCAAGAGGTGATGGGGCAAGTGGGAGAATTAAGGAAGCTTGAGGAGGGCGGTCAGTCTGTTGAGATTATTTTCTTTAATGCGAAAAATGATCCAAAGCCTCTGAATGAAACTCAATTAGCAAAGATAAGGGAAGATTACCAGACAGGGGATATTTTAGAAGTAGAAAATGGAGAGGATTTAGCAGGTAAGATAGAAAAGGCTAATAATGGCCCCGTTAATTTAAATGAAAAAAGATATATCGCAGTGATTGGCCCTGCGGAACATCTTGATCTGTATGGGCGAGATTTGATGAGTCATCATATTCCAACAGCCTTTGGAAACATTGAAGATTTTGGAGCATTGTTAGCGATTGCTCTCTTCTCTACGGATAGAGATAGACTCAAAGTATTCATGAGAGACGACCTTCACTTTACCACTCAAGAAGTAAACGATCTCCTTCCAGAGAATGGAAGAATTCCCCCCTTCCATCAAACCACTCGCCTTGGCCACGATCTTGACGCCGCCTTCCGTGCTGCGGGGATTGCCCAAAAGAATATGTGATTTGACAGGTTTGATGTCATTTGGGATGGGGAAGGTGCTTGCCAGCGTAAAGACTTCAAAGGTTTTCCGCCCGATTTAATTTTTCTAACACGGGATTTGGGTTTTATAGAGTCATTCTGCGGCTGGTTTAATCCCTGCCAATTTTCGGTCGAGGCGATTTCTGGAGATTCCTAGGAGTTCAGCGGCCTTGCTTTTATTGCCGTGGGTTTTGGCCAGTATTTCTTGAATATGGCGAATTTCTGCTTCTTCAAGAGTGTTTCCAGAAGGAGGTTGGGATAGGCCCTCTCTCGAAGGAAGGGATGTAGCCTCTTCGCGGGGATGACGAATTTCTGTGGTGAGGTCGTCAGGAATAATATATTCACTGGACCCTAAAACGACCGATCGCTCGATCGTGTTCTTGAGTTCTCGAACATTTCCAGGCCAGGGATAATTTTTTAAAATTTCAATGGTTTCTTTAGAAATTCCTTTGACAGGACGGGCCATTTCACGGGAATAGATTTCTAGAAAATGTTGGGCCAGAAGCGGAATATCTTCAGATCGATTTTTCAGCTCAGGCATAAAAATCTCAATCACTTTCAGGCGATAATAGAGATCTTCTCTGAATTTATTGTCCGACATGGCTCTTTCTAAGTTTTCGTTCGTTGCGGCGATAATTCTCACATCCACTTTAATTGTTTCTGTCCCGCCGACGCGTTCAAATTCCTTTTCTTGCAGAACTCGAAGGAGTCTCAGCTGTGTTTCAGGAGCCAGCGTTCCGATCTCGTCCAGGAAAAGCGTTCCGCCATTGGCCATTTCAAAACGCCCAATCTTGCGGCTGTCGGCCCCTGTAAATGCCCCTTTCTCATGGCCAAACAGTTCGCTTTCAAGAAGGGTTTGACTCAAGATAGAGCAGGTAACGGAAATGAAAGGCTTGTTTTTTCTGGGGCTTAAATGATGGACAGTTCGAGCGAGCATTTCCTTTCCCGTTCCACTCTTTCCCCGAATGAGAAGCGTAGAATCTCCTCGAGCGGCCTTCTCGGCAATTTTTAAAATTTCTTTCACTGCTGGAGCATTCCCAATTAAGTTATATTTAAATCCCATTTCCTTTTTTAAATTTTCATGGTCTTGTTGTAAGGCCTCATACGTCCTTGCATTTTGAATGGCGATGGCTGCCTGATCGGCCAAAATTGAAAGGACGGATAAATCATCTTGATCAAATTGTAAATTCTCTTTTTTATTAATGGCCTCAACCACTCCAATCAGTTTCCCTTTTGCCTTCATTGGGACACAGAGAATCGATTTTGTTTTAAATCCTGTTTTGGTATCTGCTTGTCCAAAGTGTCTCGGGTCTTTTTCAACTTCTGGAACGATGAGAGGTTTGCCCTTTTCAGCGACCCACCCTGCAATTCCCTGACCCACTTTGAGGCTCAATTGTTTGAGGTCTTTTGCTTTTTGACCGGTGGCCGTTTTAAAAACGAGTTCATTTGTTTTTTCATCCAGGAGAAGAAGCGAGCTTGCCTCACAATGAAGAAGTTGATTGGTTAAATCCATCATGTATTTTAAGATTTCAGATAAATCGAGCGATGAATTAAGAAGGGTGCTTGCCTTGATCAATTCGGCCAAGACCTCTTTTCCTAATTCACTCACAATTTGTGCAGCTTGCTTCGTATCCATTTCCATGTTAGCCTCCTAAATACGTACTAAATTATTCATTTTCAATTATCAATTAGGCGTATGCGCTTGATTTCCCCAGTTAAGTTTTTGTAGTCGCCCGATTCATCGGGCAGATTCGTGCAAGGGGCACGGCCCCATAAATGGGGCGACTACAAATTTTGCCATAGTGCTTGCACCGAGGGGAATCAAGTGCATATGCCTATTATCAATTGTTATTAGAGTAGTTTACCATAAAGTGCTTCATTTTGAAACAATTCGTCTTGTGGCTGATATTCTCTAAATGCATAACTATTTCTCCAAGAGATAGTTAATAAATAAAAAACATTGGCATCTTTTTTGCTCTTATCCTTCTCTGGAGAAAGGAAGGTGTCTAAAATGAAAAAACTAGCAGTTTTGGTTGCTCTCGTATTAGGTTTGATTTGTTTTAATCCGGGGCAGTCTCAGGCGGATCATGGTGATGATTGGGGATGGTTTGCGGCAGGTGCAGCGACAGGTTTGATCACCGGTGTGGTTTTGGCAGATTCGAGTTATCATAGTCATTATGGCTATTATTCAGATCCTTATTATCATGAATGCTATCATCCATCTTATTACTATCACAGTTATCATCCTTATGCGCGGCCAGTTGTTTATCACAGAGATTATTATGAATCTCCTTACGGTTATTATACGGATTAAATGAAAGAGTAACTGAAAAGAAAGGCGTTGCCTTATGTTGAGAGGAGGATTTATAGTACTTGTTCTCGGGATCGCTTTTCTTTCTATGGGAGTTCAAGCAGGCTTGACTGAAGAGAGTCGTGTGATTCTGAGCGAGAAGGGTGAGACGGTTAAAGAAAATGCTTGTGGAGCTCTCTTAGAAGCAACGGGAATTGGAGAGCCCCGTCAGGGTTATTCACCAACGCAAGCGAGGTTTATGGCGGAAAGGGCAGCGACCGTCAGGGCTTATAGAAATTTGGTCAGGGCTGTTGATCAATTAAGTCCAGTTTTGGCAAGAGAATCAAGTGTGGTTTCCATGACAGGTTTTATTCATGGAGCGAGAATTGTTGAAAAGTCTTATCTTTCTGGGGGTCGAGTTGAAGTAAAAATTGTCATGGATTTATCTTTTCCTCATGCTTCATCGAATTGTGGAGAGTGGGTGAGTGAGAAGGTGAGGGGTCAGGGGTTACCCGTTGATCAGGTGGATCGGCATGTGACAGAAATTTCGGAAGACCAGTGGGTGGAATTAAATCAATAAAAAAGTTCAAAGTTTAAAGTTCAGTGCGCCAAGCAAGCCAACAAAAGCAAGCCGAAATAAGGAGCCTGAGTAAAGGCTAACCACCGACTCAGAACTGAACTCTGCACTTGGAGAGGCAACGAACCGAGTGAAGCCAGAGGGA